>CAZHCH010000019.1:0-9396 GCA_964530985.1 uncultured Pirellulaceae bacterium
ACGATTCAATCCGGTGGCGTTCACGGAGGAGTGTCCTAATCGACACTAATCATTTCGGTAGGTGCGTCCACTTCGGTCTGAAATCTCTGCGCCTTTGCGCCTCTGCGTGAGACCTTTACTTACCACCTAGAAGGCGATGCCGATTTTTTCGCACCCAGAGTCACCCATGCGGCGACGACTGGAGGTCCACGGCGATGCTTATGTCTTGGGCGGGACATGGCCACGGGTATCGATTTCGGTTTAGCGAGAATTAACCTTTGGCATAGCGTTTGCAACTTAAGGGATTAAGAAAGTCGAAATGAACGGAATTCAGCGAATTTGAATTCAAGACGCAACAAATTTGACTTTCTTGTTGCGAAAAAGCAACAAGACACCCACCGTTTCACATCCCAAACGAAAGTCATCTATGCTGAACAAGCCTGTATTTTTTGCCGTCTGTGTAACAATCGCCCTGACTAACCTCTCAGCCACACAAGCCCAAACAGAATATGGCACCTTTGTGAACGATTCGGGTACGACTGAATTCGTGCCAATCTCCAATACGATGATTCGGGTTTCGGCTACTGCCGTTACTGTTTCCAACGGTCCTGACGTACCATCCGCACCGGCACCGGCACCTGCCATTCCATTGTCCCCGACTATTCTACCAGTCCCCGCACCGGCACCTATCGTTCCACCGGCTCCTGCACCTCTGGTTGCCTACGAGCCCGTGGTTACTCACGCTCCAGCTACCACGTATGAACCGGTTACCACGCACGCTCCAGCTGCCAATTATCAGCCGATCGCTAACTATCAACCGGTTACTAATTATACACCTGCGGCACCTACTTTCTCGCGGCAACCGGTTTGCACATCTGGTGGCTGACGTTTTTAAACCAAGACTTGAGTTCAAGTCAAAACAACCAGCAGGCTATCAGCAATCAACGGTAACGGGGCAGTTCAAACTGTCCCGTTTTTGTTTTTAGAAACGTCCGTTTTTAGAAACACTCAACTTTGAATTTCCGCCTAAACATCGTCCGCCAGAAACGAATTGATTGAAACGAACTTATCCAATCCATTCGTTGCCGCGCTAAACGCCTTGGTTCTGAACTGGGATTGCGATTTCAAGAATACGACTGAGCACTTCGGCGGGTGAGCCGATCGCGTTGGCGACCGCGATTTTGTCTGTCGGGTACTGGTCCAAAACGGGTCGGGTTTGCTGGCGGTATACCTCAAATCGCTGGCGGATGACGTCTTCACTTATATCGTCCGAACGTTTCTCGTCGATCGCTCGTTGTTGAATTCGTTTGACCATTTCATCGTCGTCGCTGCATTGCAGGTTGATGATCTTGCACACTTCTACGTGCGGGTCGATCAATTCAGTTTGGGCGACGTTCCGAGGGATGCCGTCAAGAATCAAAAGGTCTTTTTGTGGGTTGTATTTCGACGAAGCGATAAAGTTATCTAACGCTTGCTTCCAGATACGAATCGTGACCGTGTCGGGAACGAGTTTTCCTACGGATGTGTATTTGCTGATTTCTTGGCCTTCTTTCGATCCACTGTCGATCGCTCGAAAAACGTCTCCAACGGACATGTGGAAGAACCCGGGAACCACATCGAGTACTTTCCCCTGCGTTCCTTTGCCTGCTCCGGGAGGCCCAAACAACAAGATCGATCTAAATTTTTGGTTGTCAGACATAATCGATAGTCGGATTCAAAAAAAGAGTAGGTGACTTGGCTTCCCCAGCAACTGCCCATGAAAGCGGAATTATCCGCACATCGTAGCTTGATCGAGCCAAAAATGCACGGTCTGGGTCTTCCGTTTCCACACTAATTTCTGTACGTGTTAACATAACAAAACGGTTTATCGTTCAACTTGAATTTACAGTTCCGAATTGTCGGCCCAACATGCTTCCTGTCAAACATTTAAATTTCTTTTCAATAACACATCAAGTCAGTGCCATGGTGGCCTTGGTCGCAACGATCACGTTGGCGGTAGTTTCCCTTGCTGCCCCCGCACAAGCCGCCTGTCCAATGGTACCAGACGATCCAGAAATCGCCTACGAGATCGATTTTTCAGAAACGCAAAATCACTACTTGCACGTGACGGCTCGATTCAAAACCAATGAGGCAGAAACTGAATTGATGATGGCGACTTGGGCACCCGGATCCTATTTGGTTCGCGAGTACGCTCGGCATATCGATTCGATGACAATTACCGATGATGCTGGTGAACCAGTCGAGTTTGAAAAGACCAGTAAAAACCGCTGGATGGTACAAACCCAAGGCATCGATTCGGTGACTCTTAAGTATCGTTTATACTGCAATGAGATGACTGTCCGAACCAACTGGACAGGTTCAACCGCTTCGATGATCAACGGGACGCCGACCTTTATCACGCCTGTGAACGGTCGTCAAAAGAAACACGTCGTCAAACTAAACCTTCCCAAACAATGGAAGCGTTCGGCTTGTGCTTTGGAAAATCTTGATGGACCGCACGAGTATTTAGCCATCAGCTATGACGAATTGGTTGACAACCCGATCGTTGCTGGCAACATTCAAGTTTACCCGTTTGATGTTGATGGGGTGCCTCATCAATTGGTCAACGTTGGTGAATCCGGATATTGGGATGGCGTGCGTGCGGCAGCTGATTTGAAGAAGATGGTGATGGCTCACCACAAAATCTGGGGCAACGTACCTTACAAAAAATACTTGTTCATCAACATGATCTCAGAATCCGGTGGCGGTCTAGAACACGACAACTGCACCTTGATCATGACCAGTCGCTGGCATTTCCGCGATCAAAAGAAATATCAGAACTGGTTGAGTCTGGCGAGTCATGAGTTTTTTCACACTTGGAATGTGCGTAGATTACGCCCCAAGAGCTTGCTGCGATACGACTACGAAAACGAAATGTACACCCGTAGTTTGTGGGTCGCTGAAGGTGTCACAAGTTATTACGAAGATTTGGCGCTGGTGCGCGGTGGCTTGATCACTCGTAAAGAGTTTTTAGAACGACTATCAGAAACAGTTGTAAAAGTACAAAACCACCCGGGGCGGAAAGTTCAGAGCCTTACCGAGGCGTCGTTTGATACGTGGATCAAGTTCTACCGACCCGACGAAAACTCAGACAATACTCGAATTAGTTACTATGCCAAAGGTACCGTTGCGGCGTTCTTACTGGACGCAAAAATTCGATCAGTAAGTGATGGGAATCGAAGTTTGGACGACGTGATGCGGCAAATGTACGACAAGTACTCTAAGTCCGGTTACACACAACAAGAATTTCGCGCTATGGCCAGCGAAGTAGCTGGTGCGAACTTGGATGATTGGTTTACCAACGCGATCGATTCAACAAACGAGTTGGATTTTAGCGAGGTCGGTGTACTGGGTATCGAAGTTAATGGCTTTGCTAAAGAAATAAGCGAAGCTAAATCCGAAGACGAAGACGCCGAATCAACAACAGAAGACTCCAACGAAAACGTTGAACAGGCGAAAGATGACCAAGAGTCTCCGATGTCCAAATCCGAAGACGACCAAGAAGTTACCAATGCGGCGGAACCTGACACTCAGGAGAGTAAACCTTGGGTAGGCATCGGGGAAACGGCAAGCGGCCCGAGCGTGATCGTGTCTTCGGTGGCGCCAGATTCGCCGGCTTACCAGGCGGGTATTCAAACGGATGATGAGTTAATTGCGGTCAATGATTTTCGTTTGAGCGGTGTGTTGTCGGAGCGACTTGAACAGTTTGACGTCGGTTTTCCAGTCGAGTTTTTGTTATCGCGTCGTGGGCAGTTGCTGCGAATTGATGTCACGCCAGCATTAGAAAACGAATTCGATTGGAACCTTGAATTCGTTAAAGACCCAAATGCACAGCAAAACGAATCCCTACAAACATGGCTCGGTAAGTAACAGCCTGTATCCTTCGGTTTCGCATTCAAAATATGCGTTTTCGGTGCGCGTCTTGCGTCGTTCGGTGCATCGGATCAGCTTTCTCGTATCGGTAGTGGTCTAACATTCTTATTGGCCACCTGAATCCACCGTGATTTTTTCCGAATTCGTATATTAACGCCTGCTCCGTTGATGGTGGCTAGGTGCGGTTCTTCGCATTGATGGCGGTTGTGTTGATTATGGTTTAACGGGGGGCGCGGTTTTAATTTGCTAGCGATTTTATAGTCTTTTATCTTCGCCAACCGACATAGCTTGCCGATATCTCCTGTGTTGCCAAAGGGAATTCGCTTGCGACACCTATTCTATTTTGAATGGAAGACACAAGCGGAGAGTCGTTGGCGACAGGAACCAGATTTCTACTATACAAACGAGGAGTACAGTACGCATGATGACGGATCCTCTACAGATCAAAGACATCAAGCAGTTACGTCAATTCGTTTCTCATACGCTGTGCAAACAAAATGATTTTGAAGAAGGTATTTTCCAGGTCACCGAGAAAATTCTCACTCGCGGAACTCAACTATGTGGCATTTTCTTTTGCTTACATGGACCGAGAAGCGTCAAACTAACGGCCGTTTGGGAAACCGAAAAAAATTCAATTTTGTTCTACGGCTCGACTGGAGAACGATTCAAAAAGACAGTGCTTTTAAAGGCACCGTCAATTTAGCAAACACGAGACTTACGTCTCTATGTACACTTAATTCAAGGATTTCAACTATGCTCGTACTTTCCAGGAAGGAAAGCGAAAAAATTATATTGGGGGATGATATCGTTCTAACGATCGTCCGTGTTTCGGGTGACCGTGTCCGCCTTGGAATTCAAGCTCCGAAGGATATGTTGATCCTCCGGCATGAGCTCGAAAATCAAGGCTTGGAATTCCAAACCGATATAGATAACAACTCAACCAAAGACTTGAAGGTGGCATGATGCCGCTGAAGGTCAACAGTTGAAGTCACTGTTGAAAATCGACCGTTTACGCGATTGATTTTTTGACTTGAGTATGAAAGACAAACGCTAATTTCCCGGGCGTTTGTCTTTTTTCATGCAACAACCGTTGCCGTGGTGACTTTTGTCTCGGTAACAAAAGGGCTTTAAGCAAAAGCCAGAAAAATCGATATTTCTAAGAGAGAATCGGCAGCCGAACCTATTGTATCTTGGTCGCTTTGCCGTCGCCTTTGGCTTGTCGTACTGAGCCGACCTCCGTGGCTTCAGCGATCAGCTGTTCGTCATTGATTGACTTAATACGACGGACGTCATCTAAATTTTCGAAGCTCAGCAAGTCAACTTGAGAGTTTTCGTCTAGTTTCAACATAACGCCAGAAATTCGCCAAGACTTTTTTTGTCGTTTGACCAGCCACGTTATTTCCATTTCGAATGGATCTTCAGAACTTGTGTCGATCACTTTGCAGTAGACTTGAGCGAGTTCTTTTTTGAGTGTCGCATAGCTGACTTGGCCGATAGAAAACTTCGCGGTCGGCCCGCCGATAGCTTTCAGTTCCAGTTCTTCTTTGGTCGTGTTCATCTGTGACATTCGAGTCAGCAACGTTTCGGCCTTGATCGAGTCATTTTGCTGCAAAAGCTCCATGAAACGTTGGCACAACCGCGCGGGAGTTTGATCGAATTTAACTTCGGAGGTCACCTTGGAATCGATATTGGCTGGAGAAACTTCGGTGGTCACTGGACTAGCGGCGACAGATGTCGCAGCCGAATCCTCCGATGGTGACTCCTGCGACTGATTTTCGCCGGACGTTAAGACCAGCTCAGAGGTTTCATTTGCACAGCCAGAGTAGATAGCCAAAGTAATCAGCAGTGAGCAAACGGCCAAAGTTTTGGCAAATGTTAAAATGGTCGACATCCAAGAATCCTTCCGTGGATCTCTCAATGATTCGGTAACTTTAATCAAAATGAAATTCTTCGCCGGGATTGTGCTGATTTCTGCTGTGTCAGTCAAGATCAACCGACAACAGCCAGTTTTTGTCAGATAGAGCTGCAGATTTGCGGGTGGCCAAGTACTCCGCAGGATTCACGATATCCCTTGAAACGCAAGGGTTTTCGCTTGTTGGTCGTTGGTGGGCGTGTTAGCCTGTGCGGCCCAAAGACGCCCCGCTACGAACGAAAACCATGTCTGAAACTGCAGCCACCACCGCGAAAGTCACTCCTGAGCCATCACCATTTGTTTTTGTGGTTTGCCAGAACGGAGCCGAGACCGCCACTAAGCAAGAGATTCTCGCGCATCACCCAAACTTAAAGCTCTCGTTTTCGAGGCCGGGCTTTATCACGTTTAAGGTCGATCCGGAAAAACCGTTGCCGGTCCGCTTTACGTTGAAGTCGACACTCGCTCGGACTTATGGTTGGTCAACGGGTAAGCTTAGCGGCGACAACGCTGACGAACTGATCGACCAGTTGCTTACGAAAGAGCACTTTGACTCAGCCAACCGAGTTCATCTATGGCAAAGAGATTTAACGCTGCCCGGAAAAAATGGTTTTGAACCCGGTGTATCCGAACTTTCTAAGGCACTCGGCAGTCAAATCGACATGAAGTCAAAGCGTACGGATCAAGTCAATCAATACGCAGCTGCCGACGATTTGGTTTTTGACGTCATCATGGTAGAGCCGGATCAATGGTGGCTTGGATTTCACTATGCGGTTACACCAGCAGGGCGTTGGCCGGGTGGAACGCCGACACTGGATGTAAACAAAGAAGTGTTCAGTCGAGCGTACTTCAAGCTAAAAGAAGCCCTGATGTGGTCGGGGATTAATATCCGATCGACGGATGTGTGTGCTGAAATCGGAAGCGCGCCGGGCGGGGCATGTCAATTTTTGCTTGAGCATGATTGCGAAGTAATTGGAATCGACGCAGCGGAAATGGAAGCAGAGGTTTTAGAGCATCCGAAATTCACGCACATTCGACGCAGGAGTTTTGAAGTTAAGAAGAAAGACTTTAAACCAGTCGATTGGTTGGTCGCAGATATGAACCTTGACCCAGATGGAACGCTGGAAACGGTTGCCAGCATTTGTGGCTACGAAAGAGTCCACCTGAAGGGGATGGTATTAACACTGAAATTATCTGATTGGTCTTATATTTCAAAAATTTCTGACATGATCACTCGCGTTCGTGAACTAGGCTTTCAAGTAGTTAAAACTCGTCAACTGGCTTTTAACCGACGTGAGTTTTGCTTGGTGGCCATCAAAAACAAAATCACTTTAAGAAAAACAAAAAAATAAATGGCCAGCGAAAATCGTTTTGTTTATTCATGAAAATAATTACTTTATCGAAATGGGATTGAGTTTGCTAAGGCATGCGCGTAATCTTTTTCCGACGGCGCCTGATCGTACAACTGTTTTTAGCCGATAACTTAATTAGACTAATTTAAACAAATCACATGATACTGGCTTCTGAGAAATTGACGGCTGAGGGACCAATTTTAGGGTAGGCCTAGGTCACTAAAGGGCAAGTGCACAGCACGCTCGACCTACGCCTGTCTCCCAGCGACTCCCATCGCTATCACATCTCGGAACGCCTTTTTGCCGCATTGCAACTCTTGTTGCCTTGCGGTTTTTTATTTCAAACCATCTGGCGGAGATTCACTGAGATGACCCGTTGGCGCGACTTGCAATTCGCAAAAACAAGTAACAATTAAAGGTTTAACCAGCATTCACGGTGTGCTATAGTTTTGAAAACAGCTAGTAAGTTTCATCCGTATCAGTCACGAACCTTCGCATTCCTTACGCCGCCAAAAACAACACACCATGGACTTCGAAAGTGAACTTGAAAAAGCAATCCAACGAGGCAACTCGATTGGCAAGGCTAATAACGAAGCTGATAAAAAGGCATTGAATAGTAAGGAACAGTTGCGAAATCGGCACAACGAATTTCGATTGAACTTGTCGGAGCACATTGAAGCTGGATTGCTTAAGTTAGCCAATCACTTTCCAGGGTTTCAGTATGAGACCATCTACGGTCATCGCGGTTGGGGTGGAGCGGTGGCGCGTAACGATATTGACCGAGGTCTAGATGGGCGAACGGGTTCATTTTTCAGTCGAGTTGAAATCACGGTACGGCAGCAGAACGAATTCAATGTGATCAATATCTCTGGCAAAGGCGCGATTCGAGACAAAGAAATTTTTACTTGGAATCACTTTGCCGACATTGCCGATGCTGAGCAGTCAGACTTCAAAACAACGATCGATAAATGGATCTTGGAGTACGCCGAACAGTTTGCCGCTCGAACAAAGCGTTCTTAGCCGTTTCTGTCTCTTTCGTAATAGATTTCCAAGTTAGCGAATTGTCTAAGTCAACGCGCTGATGGTTTGTTTTATTTTTCTAACGGTTGATATCACCGCCGCACAACCCGAATTGTAAGACAAATCTCCCAAATCCAATCACCCAAGTCCATCTGAGCGTGCCAATCGAAACTCTTGAGGAAAAGGGAGCGCCGTTTGCACGACTTGGCTTTTGCCGGTTATGTAAAAGTAGGCTATACTTTAACAGAGTTACCAAGATCGGCTGTACCAGTTTTGTTTCGGTGGAATATTGGTGGAAATCGCTAGAATACCGACACTTCACGATCAAGTTTGAGTTGAAAACGAGTATGGATGCGACCCGCCTGCTTGAACATTTCTTACTAATAAAAGCCGAGTATCTACGTCTCTAAGGTGCTAGGCAAAAAACTTAGCTTAGGCCAGCGTTTTGAATATACAAAAGTTACGGAGTGAAGTGATGAATTTCGATTCAACTCGCAGAGTTCTCGCCGGTCTGCTTTCTGTAATTTTCGTTTCCTTGACGTTTGTACTCTTGACCAACTCAGGCCACGGTCAAACCGAAGATTCAGTGGAAACCATCAAAACTGATCAGCAAAAACTGGCCGAGCGCTACAAGCAGCTTGAAACGAAACTTTTGTCGCTGCATGAATTCGAAAAAGGTTCCAACCCTAGTCGCTCAAAACTACTTCAAAAAGCGTTTCTGCAATCGCAAGAAAAGATGACTAACGTGCAGCTTAGCCGCGCCGCAAAGTTGATTAACGACGGCAAGTTTAAAGACGCCGAACGACTGCAGGGCGAAGCACTCGTGAATTTGATCGAGATGTTAAAGCTACTGCAAGCCGAAGATAGGGCTCAGCAAATTCGTGACGACATTGATCGATTCAAAGAATACGCCCAAGAAGTTGATCGTTTGTTGCGGATTCAAAGGGGAATCCGAGGCCAAAACGAAGCAGGGATTGATCCAGAGCGATTAGAGCAGGCCGAGGAGTCCGCCGCCAAACGTACTTCTGACCTTGCAAATCAAATCAAGTCCGACAATCAAGCCCAGTCTGGTTCACAGGATGACTCCAATGGAGAATCATCCGAAGGCTCCGAATCTAACGAGGGACAGCCGAGTGAAGGACAACCTAGCGAAGGACAACCAAGTGAAGGCCAGCCAAGCGAGGGACAGCCAAGCGAAGGACAGCCGAGCGAAGGACAGCCAAG
>CAZHCH010000019.1:9496-42107 GCA_964530985.1 uncultured Pirellulaceae bacterium
GCCAGCCAAGCGAGGGACAGCCAAGCGAAGGACAGCCGAGCGAAGGACAGCCAAGTGAGGGACAACCGAGCGAAGGACAGCCAAGTGAGGGACAACCGAGTGAAGGGCAGCCGAGCGAAGGTTCTGAAGGGTCGTCGCCACAAGATCAGGAACCCCCGCAAGAATCTGATTCGATCCAAGACAGGATTAACGCTGCTCAACAACGCATGCAAGACGCTAGCGATGCGTTAAAAGATGCAAAACGCGACAACGCGACTAAGGCAATGGAAGAGGCCGAAAAAGAACTCGAAGAGGCGAAGAAAGAACTCGAAGAAATCCTTCGTCAGTTGCGAGAAGAGGAAGTCGATTCAGAATTGAAGCTACTGGAAGAGCGATTCCGATCCATGCTGGAACAGCAACTCCGTGTAAATGAGTCGACCGACAAGCTTGCATTGACGCCGAAAGAAGCCAGAACGACTGAATTTGAGATCAGTGCCAATCGTTTGGCAGGCGACCAGAAAATTATTGCGACTGCTGCCGGTCGTGCACTATTACTACTCAAGGAAGACGGTACTTCGATCGCTTTCCCGGTAACGGTTGAAGAATTACAGCAAGACATGGCACAAGTTGCGACGCGACTTTCGGCAGCCAAGGTAAACGAAATAACACAACAGATCGAAGCCGACATCGTAGAAACTCTTAACGAGTTGATTGAGGCGTTGGTACAACGGCAAGAGGAGATGGAGGAACAAGAGCAGCAAGAGCAGGAGCAACAAGGAGAATCCGCTGAACCTGGTGATGCACCTTTAGTGGATCAAATTGCTGAACTGAAAATGCTCAAGTCGCTGCAACAACGAATTTACAAACGGCACCAACGATACTCGAAGTATCTAGATGACCCGAACGATCCTATCGGCGTAAGCCAAGAACCAGATATCATCGCCGCTTTGGACCGCCTTGCCGATCGCCAGGCACAACTGACCGAGATCACTCGTCAATTAGTTAATGAAGAAAACAAATAGGACGAACCGCGTGTACAACAAATTTGAATTTTCTGAACGAGTATTTTTGGACTTACGAAAGTTGGCGTTAGCTGGACTGGCGTTCGTTTTTGCAGTGGCTGCACCACAGGCTCTTTTGATTGGTCAAACCGCGCTAACGATTGATGGATCTGAATCCGCCACCAATAACCAATTGGAAGCTGATAAAACTTGGCAATTAAAAAACGAAGCCCAAGCTTTGGAAGCGATTGAAATCTGGATCGATGAAAGCCCCAGTTTGCAAGAAGACGCGTTAAAAAATGCAGTCCTCGCATTCAACGAATTCTTGCCTGACGAAACAGAAAGCCCCTCAAGTTACGCCGCCGATCGTCTCGACCGAGTGGTTGCAGCACTCTCTCGTGTTCGCCCCGACATCGCCAAAATCGCAGTTCAACTTTCCCAGCAACGAAGCTCAGTCATACCACCAAACTTTAGCCATATCTTGGACAATCAAGACGAACACCCTTTTGTCCAGAACCATGTCCGTTTGTTTTTTGGTCGCTGGTTGTCCCAAAATCAGTTTTACGACGAAGCCCTAGAACAACTTAACTCGCTGGATGTCGACTCAGTAATGTCACCCGAATCCGTCTTGTTTTACCGAGCACTGGCGGAACATCAACTATTGCAAAAATCTGAATGCAACTCAACGATTGAGACATTGTTGCAACATGAAGCTGACCTTCCTATTCGATTTTCGGTTATCGCCAAAGTTATGCGAACAGATTTAGCACCGGTCACAGAGGGATCGCTAGATGAAATTTCACGAATGATGAAGGACATCTACCGTCGTACCCAGTTTCAAAGAAGTGGTACGCTGGTGTTGAAACAAGAAGCGGACGTCATTGATAAACTCGACGACCTGATTGAAGAACTCGAACAGCAGCAGCAACAACAACAACAGCAGTCGCAGAGCTCTCAGTCAGCCACTAGGCCGATGGAAGAATCAAGTGAAGCCGGTGGCAAAGGGGATGGCAAGGTGACTTTAAAAGACTTGGCTGATGGTGGCCAATGGGGCGACATGGCTCCTGCGGAACGATCTGCGGCATTGGCAGAAATGGTCAAGGACATGCCGCCGCACTACCGATCGGCGATTGAAGAGTACTTTCGCCGGTTGGCTCGTGAGGGTTCGAAATGATGCTACGGTTTCGGCAGGCCTGGTCTAAGTCAGTTCTGAAATTCACTCTCCGGCTGTGCTTGGCGGCGCTCGCGTTACACGTTTCAAGCGGACTGGCGAGATCACAGTCAGCCTCCGTCGACGTCCGTCTGATCGATGGTTCGCGGCTCATGGGCGTTTTGCAGGATACCAATATTGACCAAGTAACGCTCGAAACTGACGCGGGAGCGAAAACGGTCGCAGTCGATCAAATTGAATTAATCGAATTTCCCGAGTCCGAGAAAGAGCAACTGCCCAAACAAGCCGCGCAGTTTTTCCTGCTGGATGGATCGTCGGTGTTCGTCGACAAGTATAAACTTGCCGATCGGAAAATCACGGCAACGACAATTTCTGGTTCTAGCGTTTCAATTTCAAAGCGTAACGTTGGTAGTATCGTTTTTGACGGCGACCGCAACGCGATTCGAAGCCAAGTCGACCAAGTGAAACAAGCCACTGATATCGTTGCGGACACGCTAATCGTATTGCGCCGTGGCGAGTTCAATGCGGTCGAAGGAATCGTTAAAGGGCTCGACCAAAACAGCGTTCAATTTGCGATCGAAGACAAGTCAGCCGACATATCAATTTCTAAGCTGTCCGCAATTACGTTTTTTAAAGCAGCCAAAAACGAATACGCAAACCCGTTGGCGATTTGCGTTTTGAGCGACACTTCTAGAATTAAGCTGCGAGATATTAAGGTGTCGCCGAAACAATTACTTTTGACATCGCTGACTGGCGAACAATTCGGCGTTGATTTTACCAAAATTGTCTCGCTGGAATTCAGCGAGACGACGTCTATTCCACTCGCCGACCTTCCTCCTTCCACAAACGACTGGGAACCGCTGTTAGTCGGTGGTGCGATTGCTGAAAAGTTACGTCAACTGCGACTTGCGAGAATCAATCAGTCCTTTAGCGGTGGCCCATTGTCGCTGGAGATTCCTCGAGCTCCTGACGAAATTGAATCCGGCAAAACGCGTACGGTTGAACGTTTTTTTAATTCAGGAATCGCCGTTCAAGGCGGCGGTCGTCTGGCATGGCGTTTAAACGGTAATTACCAATCGCTGAAAGGGTTGATCGGATTCTCGCCACAAGCTAGCGAATTCGGCAATGTTAAAGTTCGGATGATGGGTGATGGCCAAGTACTCTTTGAACAAGAGCTCGCAAAAAAATCGATGCTCGATCCAATTGCTTTTGAAGTTGACTTAGTAGACCACCAACGGATGATCATTGAAGTCGATTATGCCGACGGACGCTCGATCGGCGACGTAATCCATCTTGTAAACCTGACACTACAAAAATGAATTTTTCACGAATCACTTCTTTCAAAAGCCGACTACCGTTTGCCTGTCTCGTACTGGTTGGACTGGCGGTTTTTGCTTTCTGCAGTTCGCGTTCTTTGAGTGCGCAAGAAACTGACGAAGTGTTCGATCAAGAATTGCCTGAAAAACTCCAACAGCTTGAACAGCAACGGATCGATGCCATCGCTAAAGCGATTCCGAGTGCTGTTGCTATCTTTGGGCCTGGTGGAAACGGTGGTGGAAGCGGGGTTGTCATCTCGGCCGATGGTTATGCCGTCACGAACTTCCATGTAATTCAAGCATGCGATAACTTCATGAAGTGCAGCATGGCTGACGGGGAGCTATACGACGCGGTGATTGTTGGCATTGATGCTACTGGTGACGTAGCATTGATCAAATTGCTAGGGCGCGATGACTTTCCAGCGGCCGAACTTGTCGATAGCAATCAAGTTCGTCCCGGTGATGCTTGTTTTGCAATCGGTAATCCATTTTTACTGGCCACCGATTTCCAACCGACCGTCAGCTTTGGCATCGTCTCTGGCACCCATCGCTATCAATATCCTTCCGGTTCGATTCTTGAGTATACCGACTGCATTCAAACAGATGCAGCAATCAATCCCGGCAATTCCGGCGGCCCGTTGTTCAACGCCAATGGTGATTTGATCGGTATCAACGGTCGATGTTCGTTTGAAAAAAGAGGGCGTGTGAATGTCGGCGTTGGATACGCAATCTCCGCCAATCAGGTAAAGCTGTTTCTCAGCCATCTAAAAAGCGGACGGCTAGTGGACCATGCAACTGCCGGGTTTACCGTCGCAAGCGACCAAAACAACCGTGTACTGGTCGATGGCATTTTGGAATCTAGTCAAGCTTACCGACAGGGCGTTCGCTACGATGATCGCTTGATCGAATTTGCGGGACGGAAGATTACTACTGTTAATCAATTCAAAAATGTACTTGGGATTTTCCCTAAAGGCTGGCGAGTGCCCGCCAAATTTAACCACGATGGCACCATCATCGACATCTTCATTCGCCTCCAAGGCGTGCATGCCGAAGGTGAACTTGTCGAAATTGTGTCTGGGAATAAAAAGTCGCCACCAAAACCGCGACCCAAGCGAGACGAAAAGCAGCCTAAACCGAAAAAAACCCTGAAGCCGAAAAAGACGAGTCCATCGGAGTATGAACATCTGTTTGAACAGCGAACCGGATTTGCGAACTACTACTTCAACCAGTTACAAAAAAAACGTGTTTGGGAACTAGCTGTCGGCGACAATGATTACGGCAAGCATCCTAATTCTTGGAAATTAAGCGGCAAGGATTCACAGGGGGCAGAAATCGAAATTGTGTTGGGCGACGATCAAGCCGGCATCAAGTCTGGCGGTGACGTCTTCGTTATCAACATGTCCGAAAACCTAACCGAACAAGCCAAATTAAACCCAAAAAACATGCTCCTGTTAGCCTTACAACAATGGCGAAAAATGTTGCAATTGGGGCCCAATAAGTATGGACAGTCAACCTACTGGGGCGAAGTACCCAGTGTCGAAGGCGATCAGCTTGAGTTGATCGTAGCTACTCGAGATATTCTGGAGTCGTATCTATTGTTTGAAATGAACGATGGGCGATTACAAATGTTTGAATCCTATTTGAATGCGGATCAAGCCCCCTGCAAGCTTGAATTTTCAGGCTATCAAACCGAAAACGGTTTACTGTTTCCGGCCACCATTGCCTATCAAATCGGCGCAGGACCGATCGAAACCTTTTCGCTTGAGAAGGTCGAACTGGATAAAGCCACCCAAAGTAATCAGGATTCAAATGAGTAAGCTAAACGGCTTGAACCTAAAAGTGCAGTCGCCTGATTTCAATTCAGCGATCGGGCATGTAATTAGCTGGACTACGATTGGCAAATCAATCTTCGCCATTGCGATATCAGTGGCGGTTAGTGCAATTTGCCATGGACAGCAAACATCCAAGAAAAACAACAACACCGCAAAAACCGAGCGAGGCGTTACCCAAAATCAACTACTCGATTCGGGCCCGCCGGCGAGCTTCCGTGGTGTCGTCCGGCAGGTGCAGTCTAAATTGGTCAAAATCGTTGGTGGCGGTGGAGTGCGAGGGTGGGGGTCATATCAAAGCGGGGTTTGTATTTCCGAAGACGGCTACATTTTGACGTCATGGAGTTACGTGCTGGAGGCGGACAACGTTACGGTGACCCTAGATGATGGCCAATCATTTTCTTCGACGTTAGTTGGTTACGATCCACGGATCGAAATCGCCGTTTTAAAAATCGACGTCAATGGGCTTTCGCACTTCAAACTTGATTTGGCCGTAACTGCAGAGCTTGGTTCCCGGGTGTTGGCCTTTAGTAATTTATACGGTGTGGCAACTGGCGACGAACCGGTGAGTGTGCAAACGGGTGTAGTTTCAGCGAAGACAAAGTTATCCAGTCGGCGAGGTGCGTTTGAATCCGCTTATGACGGAGACGTTTATTTAGTCGACGCAATCATCAATAATCCCGGCGCCAACGGCGGTGTGTTGTGCGACCGCAAAGGACGATTATTGGGAGTGATCGGCAAGGAACTCCGAGACAACCGGTTGGACACTTGGCTAAATTTTGCCATTCCAATTAGTTCGATCGCCACTTCAGTTCAAGAAATTCGGAACGGCCAACTGATCGTTCAAGATCGTTCAAATCAACGCAAGCCAAGCGAGCCAATGACTTTAGATTTATTGGGTCTGGTTTTGGTTCCAAACGTAGTCGATCGCACGCCTCCATTTATCGACCGAATCGTAGCCGATTCGGCGGCAGCAACGGTTAATCTGCGAGCCGACGATCTTGTCATTAGTGTCAACGACAAGCTTTGCCCGAGTGTAAATGCTCTAAAAGAAGAACTCGAATACATTGACCGTGACGCTAAACTTCGTTTGATGGTTCGCCGCAATAATGAATTCATTGACGTAGAGCTAGGCTTGTAATTTGAGCTTACGACGAGTTCCCTAGCGGGACAGCAATTTCCAGCTTTTGTTCGCTCAAGCACTGCTCTTCTTAACCGCAATCCTTTGATTGTGCGACTCAAGTTGATTGCGAACTTGCTTCGCAAACGAGCTGCTGTAAAACTGATCTATCATCTCAAAGATTCGATTGCAAAACGACTCCTTAATCATTCCTGAAACCGTCCACGTTTGTTCCAGTGACGTTAAAAGAAATTCTTCGTATTCATAGTGGTTCGCGGTTATTTGAAACGCACCAATGTTTTGGTCATCGAATTGCGACTTTTTCTTTGGTTCAGGAAAAGCCTCGTAAACATTGAACGGACCTGTTTCGTGAGCGAATCCAGGTCTATCCTTAAGTGAAATGTCATGGTGAGCGATCCAGGTACCCATTTCAACAAACGGTAGCACTAGCAATGTGTCCAATGTCGGCCAAGGATGGCTATGATGAGCATCAATAAACACGAAGTCGAATTTTTGGTCCTCGCTGAACCTCTGAGCATCGGCAGACCAACAGTTAAAGTGCAAACGAAATTTGCAACCGACTAGAGGGATCTCCGCATCGACCACGTAACCAACTTGCTTTGTACGGTCGGCGTAGTATTGCCTACTAATGTCAACCGATATCAGTTCGTGTTCGGGACCAAGTTTGGCGAGGGCTTTCAATAAAAACGTCGTTGACATCCCTGATGCTACACCGACTTCAAAACATTTTTTCGGTTGATTCTGCTGGATCAAATCACAAAGAAACTTTGCATCACCGTGGCTCACCGAGCCCATATTTTCAAAGTAATGTTGATGAAAAACCGCTCGAATTTCTTCGATGCTAAGCATATCTGTGCCGTCCGTGTTTAATTTCTTTTCGGTAATGTGTGGTCGCGCAATTTGGAGACAAACCGCTATTATTTTGCTCTGACATTAAAACTACAGCATTCAACAATGTTTTGACAGGCAAAACATGCGATTTCACAGTTGTTATCGCGTTGGCAACAATCATTTTCTAGGCAAATGGTAGCTGGTAAGCTACAACGATTGAGTAAACCCCGCTGGAGATGGATGTTTTGGATGCCGGGTCGCTTTTAGTAGTCGATAAAAAACAAGTGACAATCGAATCTATTGCCTGAGAATTTAAAATGCATCGCCTCGCTCTTTCGTTGGTTTTAGTGTCGGCCCTGTTGGGGATGACTGATAGTATTCAAGGCCAGTCTAAGCAAGTAGAGATTGCTCCGGCAATCCCCCAGAAACCTGAACTAGATTCGGTTGATGACGAAGATGATTTAGATTCTGATTCAAATTTGGATGCCGACCAAGAACAGATTTCACAGCGGCGACTAACTGACGATCGGATTCGCAATAACTGGCCGAAGCATTCAATGAGTGCAATCAGTTTAAGCCTAACTGAAGTTGGGCGCGTGCCCGAAGATCGTTCGCCGTTGTTGCGCGAGTATGGAAGGGTTGGTCCTGTTAGTGAGTCAGGGAAAGTGTTTGCTTGGGCCGCACCCAACATTCGATACCAACCATTATTTTTTGAGGATGTTGTACTGGAGCGTTACGGACAAACGTTGCCGGACTATCGACAAGGCTTTCGTTCGGCTATTCATTTTGGAACTGCGTTTACCGGGTTGTCACTTCAGATGCTCGAAACGCCACCGAGGTCGTGCGACTATCCGTTGGGGTACTGTCGGCCAGGGACTTGCGTACCTCAAACCACTCAACGGCATTTCTTCGGCGCACTTAGCTTGCGATAGCCATGACGAAACTTGTCGTAGCGTCAATCGTTATTGGTATCATTGCCGTTGGCTTGCTGTGGCCCGTTTTACAGCCAGTACGTGAATCGGAATGCGGACCACGAAACCTACGTGAATCGGATCAAGCTCGAGTAGACTCGTCGGAGGGCATTCCTTCAACAAACGCAAGTGACAACGAATCGACCTCATGGCCCAATGACGTAGCGGGGTTGGTTGACCATTTAAATAAATGGCATCCGGACGAACTAGCCATTTACAATGAACCTGAGTTGTTTCCAAATCAGGTTCCCTCGGGTGAAACAGGTGGTTGGATCTCAGCTCACATGGATGAACTGAAAAAACAAGGGGCGGTCGTAATGTGGGACAAGCATAAAAAACGATACGTTGTCGCAGAGCAGTAATAACTCTAGCTCTACCTGTCTGTTTCAATTCTCTAACTGCCCTGCTTTTGCAGTCGTTCTAGTGCTAAACTGTTCTCAGCTGTCCGTACAGTATTGCGACACTCACGCCCCCCTGCCCTGCTAAATCTGGACGGAATAGCTCAGAGTAGAACGCAAACACGTCTCATACGGTAATGTACGTGGATGCAACGATTCAAAAACACTTTGTAGAAACGGAAAACTGACTTCGATGCCCAGTCAACGAGTTACTTTTAAAAACGAAGCCGGCATTCGATTGGCCGGCATTGTCGACACTGCCGGAGAGACACCACTCGCGTACGCTATTTTCACCCATTGTTTCACTTGCACGAAAGACCTGAAGGCAATCGTTAAGATCAGCCGACAGCTAGCCAAACACTCAATCGCAGTGCTGCGTTTTGATTTCTCGGGCCTAGGTCATAGCGGTGGTCGTTTCGAAGATTCGAATTTTGAAACCAATCTGGCGGATTTACGAGCCGCTGTTAACTGGCTGTCAGCCACGCACGAAGCGCCTCAATTGTTGGTGGGCCATTCTCTTGGCGGAGCAGCTGCGATGGCGTCGGTGGGTGAGTTTGATTCGGTGAAGGCATTGGCCACGCTGGCGGCGCCGTCTTGCACCAAGCATTTGGCAAATTTTTTGGTGTCGCGGAATCCAGACATCGAAGCGACTGGGTCAGGATTCGTTACCATTGGTGGACGAGACCACAAGATTACGACTCAGTTGCTGGAGAGTCTGCGAGGGTTCGATTTGGAAACGTCCGTTCGTTCGATTCAGGTGCCGCATTTAGTCATGCATTCGCCAGCTGATGAAACGGTTGCGTTTTCCTGTGCCAAAGATTTGTTTGATTGGACTTCCGGAGCCAAAACGTTGTTTGGGTTACCAGGATCGGACCATCTATTTATAAACCAAACACAGGATACGAGCTGGACTGCGGATTGCATCGCTGTATGGGCTGCACGTTTTTTTGAATAATTGCGTGTCTTAAAAGGTACCTGCCTATAAACCCCACTGCCGGAGATTGATTAAATCTGCGATCTCGCAAAGATTTTGTTGCCACACGCCAAGCAGCCCCTATACTGGCTGTAATATTTTTTGGCAAATGGCTGATTGCTTTTACTGAAAGACGCGGGAAGGTACTTATGCTTAAGACGCTATCGAACAAAAATTGTTGTTTGGCATTATTGAGCTTGTTGGTTATTGCAGGTTTTAATTCGACTGCGATAAAACCCGCTATGCTATCGAAGCCGATTCATACCTAAATTTACCCGTCATCGGAAGATATCCCATGACCAGCCACGAGTAAATCACGATTTAAAGTTAAAAATATATGTTCATGTTTTTTAAACAGCAGCAGTTAGAGTGTTGACTAATTGACGAATCAATCATTTGTCTGCTCCAGCTTTCCCAACGTCTCCTCGCTCTCCATCAGGTGCAACATGTTGTTAGATTCAAGATTCAAGTCAGTTCATCGATCGCTTTGTTGCTTCGCAGTTGGTTTTTTAAGTTTCAGCACAATATCCAGTGCTCCGCATGTAGTCGCGCAACAGGTTCAAGTACAACAAATTCAAACGATTCAGAATCCACAATTTCTCGTTCCTCAGGTTCAGGCGCCGCAACAGACTTTTGGTCCCCTTACAAGAATCTACCAACAGCCGATCATCCCTAGTCCGATTTATCAGGGGCCAAGTTATTACCCGCAGCAGACGCCCATTGGTCCGATATATCAGACTCCACAGGAAACGATTCGAATCGTTCCGCCAGTCGCGGAAAGAGTTCAGCCTAGTCAACGAATACTAGACCAAGCTGCCGATCAAGCTGATTTCGACGCAAAAAAGATCAGCGTGTTAGAAAAGCTGCTTGAGAAGTACAGAATTCTCGCTGCCAAGGGGCAAGAGTCGTCGGCGGAACTTGAAGCATTGAAATTGAAAAATTCTGACCTTTTGAAAGAAGTAGCAAGCCAGAGGGAACTCGCTGATAGAAGCAACGTCACACAAAACGAAAAAATCGCAGAACTCACCAATCTCGTCGAGCGAATGAGAACACAGTACGCGCAAAGTGAAACCAAGGTGCGGGTGTTGGAAAAGAGGATCGCGGCTGCTGACATGCTGAATTCTTCTGAGATACGACAAGTCGCAACGCTAAAAGCCCAAGTCAGTAACTTGGGAGCCCAACTCAGAACGTCGGCCAATGAAAACAAGAGTTTTGAAGAAAAGCAAGAAGCCTTCAGACAGGAAAACACAAAACTGAAGGACGAACTGGCTCGGACGCAGAATAACAACCAGAAACTCAACAATAGGATCGCTGAATTAAGCGGCGACAGTAACGTCACCAAATTTGCTTCGGCTGATGGTTCAGGGGCGGCGCAAGTACAGGCAACTTCCTTTGCTTCGCCTACCGTCGATGTTTCTTCCTTTGAATCAAAAATCGCACAGCTGACTCGCAAGAACCGCCAACTTGCGGACAATAATGCCAATTTCAAAAGTGAAATCAAATCGCTTAGCCGTGAACTTGCAAGTCTTAAGACGCAAGGTAGTGCAGTGGACACCGACCAAACTTCACTATCACTTGCATCCAACCGAGCCCCCACGGATGTCGCAATCGCGCCCGATGTAGTAGATGAAAAGGGTGGTTGGGGGACGCTAGGTTGGCTACTTCCATTTTTAGCTATTGGGTTGGGCGTCGCGTTCTTTGTGATTCTCAAAGAAGAGTTTCAGCGACCACTGGCAAAGACAAGCGATCGCAAAGACTAGCCTGGCTGCTATCGACGTGATTGGCCACGTGCCTTACCGGACGTACGAGGGTCGCGAACTCCAACAAATCTGTTATTGATTACGTCGTAAGCAATCGCTTGCGAAATGCCAATTCCGTCCCGGCGAACAATCGTGTGGCCTTTAGCGGCCAAACCGGCTGAAGTTTTTTGATCCAACGAGTTTTCTACTAACAACTGATCAGGCGACCATTGATGATGGATACGAGGTTGAGCTATCGCGTCGCCAATGTTCATGCCCAAATCCAAATGGTTGACGATTGCCCAAACCGCCTGCGTGATGATTGTTGGTCCGCCAGCTGCTCCAACGGTCATCACAGGCTTGCCATCTTTCAAAACAATGGTCGGGCTCATGCTAGATAGCGGGCGTTTACCCGGCGCGATCGCGTTGTTTTGGCCGCCGACCAATCCAAAAGAGTTCGGTGTGCCCGGTGAAATCGAAAAATCATCCATTTGATTGTTCATCACCACTCCCAACCCCGGAACAATTACAGTTGATCCAAACGTTGTATTTACTGTCGTTGTGATGGCGACCCAGTTACCGGCTATGTCCGTCGTGGTCACGTGTGTTGTATGCTTTCCAAAAAAATCTCCTTCACTGCCGGGAGGCGTACCGTGCGAGGTGACCGTTGACGTTTTATCCAAATCGATACGCTTGGCCAGTTCTGCCGCGTATTTCTTGTCAATCAATCCGCGCGGAACTTTGACGTAGTCTGAATCACCCAGCCAGTAAGCTCGATCCGCAAAAGCGAGTTTCATTGCTTCGGCGACAACGTGATTGAACTTTACCGGGTCACTGGCATGCAGCTGTTTAAGATCGAACGATTCCAGTATGTTCAAGATTTGAGCAACATGCACACCGCCGGAGCTTGGCGGTGGGAACCCAACAATCTCATAGCCTCGATACATCGTTCGAATTGGCTTCCGGATGACAGTTTTATAGTTAGCGAAATCATTGGCCGTGAGGATCCCTTGGTTGGCTTTCATCCACTGGCCGGTCCGCTGGGCAAATTCTCCTTGGTAAAACCAGCCTAGACCTTCTTTGGCAATTTGGCGGTAGGTTCGAGCTAGATCGACTTGCTTGAGCACCTCTCCCTTGACATAGATTTGGCGATCGCCGTTTCTTTCAGCTGAAGGCTTCAGTAAAACGCGACTGGCGCCTGGGTTACCTCGCAACTGATGAGCGGTCGCTTGCAACGCGTTTTCGTATGCCGAACTAATCACGAACCCTTTCTCCGCGACATCTGCTGCCGGGAAAAGCAACTCCGAAAATTTCAGTTTGCCATGTTCTCGGACAGCGCGTTCATAAGCAGCAAGCGCTCCAGGAACGCCGGATGCCAACGCGCCAACCTGCGAAAGATTCCTATCAGCCTTTCCATCGCGAATATACATATCTCGACTGGCAGCCTGAGGAGCCATTTCTCTGCCGTCAATCGCGATAACCTCCCCCTCGGCCGTACGAATCAAAATAAAGCAACCGCCGCCGATTCCTGAATTGAACCCATCAACCACGCCCAACGTTAGTGCCGCCGCAATGGCGGCATCCACCGCGTTTCCGCCGGCATCTAAAGCTGCAATGCCGGCATCGGTTGCCAGTGGATTCACCGTCGCAACCATACTGAGCTCCGACGTCGCAGTATGATCAGACTGTCGAGCGACAGCTGAGTTAGATATCAAAAACACAACCGCCAAGATCACTGACGAGATGGATTTGCAAATTGACTTTTTATTAAAAACTGCTTTCACGACTCCCGCTTGTAATATAGGCTTCCGTCTGTTTTGTTCAATTTTACGTGTCGCCATAGTTCACTTGGTTGGTTTAAATTGGACTGCGATTTTTTAATGCGTCTGAGCTAAGCTGAGTATGTACCAATTAACGATCATATTCCAGTGACCGCCGGATTAGCTGTTCAGTTTAGCGTCTAAAAAGCGCGAACAGCCCAATCCAACGGCGACATCCATGGAATGTTTTCGCTCGCAAGAAACGCTGGGGAGCGCGAGGCTTACGGCAGAAAATTCTTTCTCGCGTTTCGGAGTGCTGCCCACGTGTCCCAGAGACACTTCCAAAAACAAAGCCACGACACTCTTGCTCGAGTCATCTTCACCCAGTTATTGCCCCTCGAATCCTCCACAATTGGTGGTACATAACAGGGTATGAAAGGCGCGTTCGAACCGTCGCTCCAAGCCGTTATACCCTGCACAACCCGCCTGTCTTGCCAGCAAAACCGTGCTATCGCAATAAACTTTGGCAGAGTTTCGCATTTGTGTGAATTAACCGTTTGCAACGACTGAAGCGGTTCACCAAAATTATGGTTAGCGGCGAACACTTGCGTCACTCGCTTTCCACCGCATACTGGCTCTGTTTCTTTCAAAGAACTTTGCTGGAATTCAAACACCGTTTCACCCAAACGTTTTTGGCTATTTGAAAATGAACATGCTCTCACAAAAAACGCGTCGACTATTCCTTGCGGCTATCATCGCATTGCCGATCGTTAGCGCCGGCACGGAAGCTATAGGGCAGCGGATTACTTATAAAGAAGTTCAAGTCAAACGAACGATCGACGAACCAGTTACTAAAACTCGTTGGGTCGAAAAGAAGACTTTCGAAACCGACTCGTACACTCGACAGAAGCAAGTGATTCAAACCGAGCAACGACAACGAGTTACCATCACGCAGAAACCGATTACCGAAACAAAGTACCGGATCGAAAAGGTCAAGCGACAGAAGCCAGTGACGGTGGAGAAGTTTCGAGAACGACGTTCGAAGGAAACAACCTATAAAACTATTAGTGGCTTTCGCGACGAAACTGAAACAATTCGCGAACCAGTGATCGAAACCGAAATGCGAACCGAAAAGGTGATCGTCAAAAAACCAGTTACCAAAGAATTAATTGAAGTCCAAAAGACGACCACGATGAAGCCCATCGTCAAAAAAGAAACTCAGTACAGCTTCCAACCAGGCCAGACGTTATACCAAGTGCAGCCGGATGTGCGACAAAGATCGCGAATACGGTTCCTTTCTCCAGGCTATTACACTGAACCGGTTTCTGGAGCAACCGTGTTCCGGCGTCGTGGTTTGCATTGGGTTCAGCCTAACGCTGCCGTACCCGTTGGCCAAACTCCAGCAGTTGCGACGCCCTATGAGGTCGATCGTGTATCCTTCGAACCGGAAGTTGTCGAAACTCGACGGCCGATTTCTGTTACTCGGATGGTTGAGGAGACGATTGAGCGAGAAGTGCCTCACGAAGTCAAAAAGTTTGTTGAGCGAACGGTAACTAAAAAAGTTCCATACGAATACAAAATGCCCGTCGACAAAATCGTTGTGGAAAAAATCCCTTATACGGAAACGGTCTACGAAGAAGAAGTGATTGAACGACGGGTGCCTTACACTGAAACTCGAATGCAAGAAGTGCGAACGGTCGAAGACTACGAAGTGCAGGTTCCACGATACGTCAGTGAAACGGTCGAAAAGCAAAAACCAGTTCGACGATGGGTGGAAGAAGAATTCCAGACCACAGTCCAACGGACTGTTTACGAAACGATGAAGGTTCCGACTCTTGATGGCGAACCATTGTCAGATCCTGTTCCACTGGGTGCTCGCGAGTACCAGTTTTTATCGGAACTACCATCGACAGGAACTTCCACGACTCGTAAGCCAACGCTGCCAAGACAACAAACCGTCTTTGAAGTCCAAGGCCAGATTGCCGATGAGTCAACCAGCGACCAGCCGACATCGATCACCTTTCCAGCAATCAAACCAGAACCAACTAAGATGGGCTCGTTGCTTCAACCCCAAGAAGCAACCGAAAATCCTCCGCTGCAGACTAAAAAATCAGTTTTAGAAACCAGTAGTTCCGTAAAGGGTTTACCTGCAGCCGAGATACCTACTTCGGAATTGTCTCCAGCGACTGGCAACGAGCACGCCGCTGACTAGAAACAAAGGTTGGCCAAGTACGTGGCCTTACTTGTGCAAACACGACAACCCCCGTTAATCATGACGTATAAAACAGTCGCTGTTCGAGTGCAATGCTGCTCACACAATCGGCTTGATGTGCCGTAAGTTCTTTGATTTGCAGCAAAAAACAACCTAAGATCACCTTTTGACGCCCGTTGGAATGATATATTGGTATTGGATTACCAATGTAACCGCGCGGCCGGAGCGATTTTCTAACCATGGAAGTCATAGCGGTTCTTTGTCTTCAGTTTTGGAATACCTATGAATCGAAAATTTCTTGCATTCGTTTGTGTCGGTTTAGTGCTAATTTGCCAGACGGCGTTCGCCGACGGCGGCGCGGCAGATGTTCTGAAGGCGTTCACTCAATCTCTCGACAGTCGCAATTTGACCGCTGCAGTCGAAGGCAAAGTGGAAGCCGTTTTAGCCGCCAACGAAGAATCGCCTAGCATCGCCATTACGGAATCATTGATCGCCATCTACCCAAAATTTGGCCAAGCGATTGACGACGCGGACTTCGAAGATCTGTCTGTGGCGGTTGCGGCACTGACGCCACTGACCACTCACGAAGATCGATTTTTAGCGGCCGACGCCAGCTTCTATTTGGCTCGAACCCTAATGAACGTGGAAAAGTATGAAGACGCGGTTCCGTTGCTCAAAACGTTGACCGGAGAACACAGCAAGCATTCGGCGCACCGCGGCGTCGCGATGTACTACACCGGCGTCGCTCAAGCCGGTTTGCTTGACAATAAAACGGCGATTAAGTCGTTCATCACATTTTTAGAATCGAACCCGGATGCAGCAGATCGACTGCGAGAGAATGCGTGGACGCAAGTACAAGAACTTCAATTGATTGAAAAAGGCAAGCTGTCTGACGTTCGCCAACGAATGGATTTTTCTCGTCGACGATTGGAGTTAACCGAAACTGATGCGGACACTCAGGATCAGCAACAGCAAATCGTTGCGATACTTAGCGAATTGATCAAAGAAGAAGAAAAGAAAGAACAAAGCCAACAGCAGTCCGGAAAGCCGAACGATCAGAAAAACAAGAAACAAAAAGAAAACTCATCTCCCAATCAGCAACAACAGCAATCTAATCAAAACAATGGCAGGCCAAATCAGTCCAAAAGCCAGCAGGGAGGCACTAGCAGCAACGCCAACGGGGTTGCTGAACTGAAGACCTACGATGGTTCACCGGCGAGCCCTTGGAGTCGGTTACGAGACCGAAACCGCGACGCGGCCAACAACGCGTTCAAAGATAAGTTGCCGGCTCGATATCGTGAACTTGTTGAAAAGTACAATGATAAAGCCGATGGCGAAGACTAAACCGACGTTACTTTTTATAAAACTCGCTTAAGTCGATCCCGCCGTTGCGATTTTCGTCTTCGAGCATTTTCATTCGTGTTTCCATGCGCTCCATTTGCCGTAGCAACTTAGGCAGCAAATCCGCGTTCAAATCCGGCTTTTTAGGCTTGGGGACTTCCGGATAGCCGATCTGGCGTTGCAGAGCCGAAAATAAATACATCGGGTCTTTATTGCGATTGGCCAATGCTATTCGGCCCTCTTTGTCGCCGAACAAGGCTTCCACCGGCTCGCTCTGCTGACCGGTCGCTCGTTCAACTTTGGCTTGCTGAATTTGGTAGTGTTCGCTGTGAACGTAAATCAAGTCAGCGATGCCCACCATGCCAATTTTGCGCCCGATTGACTTAATCCACTCACGCCATTTGGTGTCATAGACAGGATCCTTTGCCATCGCTGCCAAGCCGTAGTCATAGTCCAGATGGTTTTGGCAGATCGTTTCGAACTGAAATAAAAACATCGCCACCTGCGAAACATTTTCAGCGCGAAATTGAGCCTCGAATTCCAAAATCTGCAACGCCACTCGCATGTCCATTCGCCCCTGAGCGTCTTCGGCGGCCGACATGACGAAGGTTTGAAAGCCAGTGAAATAGTGGTCCAGTTGCAGCATCGCAGTCGACATCAGCCCAACGTGAGCTAATTCGGATAAAATGAAATCGATGGCCATCGGCAACTTTGTCGTTGTCAAGATTTCATCTCGCAAATGCTTCATCACCACCTGAACGGGGTCAGATTGGTCCAAGCGGTTATTTAAACCACGAAACAAATACGCTTGTTCGATGTATTCTTCGCTTGCGAGCGGCCCCATATGTGCAACCGTCAAAAAACTGGATTAAGTAATTGGTCTAACTCGATGGCCTACACGATGCGTCAGCCTAAAGAACCGATTTGGAGCCCTGAATATACATCAGCCGCTGGCTCGATTTAGCATAGTTTTCAAGAATAAATATAAACGCCAGTACTATCACGGCGATAGTTGTTTGGCATGAATCGCTACCGACGTGAAAATCTATCGAAAAAACCGATGCTAGGGGTTTCACGAGAACCGACAGCTTTGATTATCGTTTAAGCAGGTTTCGAGCGGTTCTTTGGCTTAAGGGCTACTAGATAATCCTAGGCGACGTAGAATGATCGCCCCAATTAACTTTCCGACGTGAGAAGAAAAACAGATGTCACATAAATTTTCCTCGATCCCTGATGCAGTAGAAGCCTTCGGGCGCGGTGAAGTGGTGATCGTGCTGGACGACGAGAGCCGTGAAAACGAAGGTGATTACATCTGCGCGGCTGAGCTTGCGACTGCCGAAACGATTAACTTGGTGATGAGTGGTCGCGGCGACTTTTGCATGCCTATTTTGCCAGAGGCTGCGAGTCGCCTAAAACTGCTGCCGCTGGTTGATCAAAATAATTCAACAAACCAAACGGCATTTTTAACTCCGCTGGATCATATTTCCGCAAAAACTGGAATCACTGCCGAAGAGCGAGCCACTTGCGTCCGTGCGATTGCGGACCCAAACTCCAAGCCCGATGATTTCCAACGACCGGGCCACGTTCATATGCTGATGGCTAAAAACGGTGGTGTCTTACGTCGTGCCGGTCACACCGAAGCCGCCGTCGATCTGGCTCGGATGGCAGGTTTGACTCCCGCAGGCGTGCTTTGCGAAATCTTAGATGACAAAGGTGAGCGAGCCACTCGCGATGAATTGCTAGAAATCGCCAAGGAAAAAAATCTCTGCATCATCACCATTGAAGAATTGATTGCATATCGTCGCGTTAGTGAAAAACTAGTCAGTGTCGAAGCCACGGCAAACCTGCCGACCAAGCATGGCGAGTTTAGCGTGATGGCTTATCGAGTCGCGCACGAATCTCAAGAACCCGTTGCCTTGGTGATGGGCCAACCGCACCTACAAGAAAAAGCTCCATTGGTTCGAATGCATAGTAGCTGCTTTACTGGCGACTTAATCAATTCACTCCGTTGCGATTGCGGTGACCAGCTTGAAATGGCCCTGCAAATGATCGCTGCCGAGGGCCACGGCGTATTGGTGTACTTGCCGCAAGAAGGGCGAGGCATTGGGTTGGCCGAAAAGATCAAAGCTTATGCGTTACAAGACAAAGGTATGGACACTGTCGAAGCCAACACCGCGCTTGGGCACAAAGCTGACATGCGAGACTATGGAGTTGGACTGCAAATTCTCAAGGATCTTGGACTGAAACAAATTCGTTTACTGACCAACAACCCCAAAAAAACGGAAGCCTTTAATTTAAGAGGCTTCGACATCAAAGTCGTTGACCAAGTTGCCATCGTGCCACAAGCCAATGAACATAATGCCGATTACTTGGCAACCAAACGAGACAAAATGGGGCATCGATTACCGAAGTAATGAGTAACGTCTGTTTGATTACATGCTGATCGTCTTAAAGACTACGTGGCGTTCGACACGACGCACCATGCTTTAAAGTCCGGCTCAGATTTGCTAAGCTGCCACCATGTGGAAAATTGACAGGACTGATTTATCGTCAAGCGTTCATGAGTATCGCTTTCAAAATCTGGACGGCACGCCGGTGTCGTTCCGGCAAGCGATGGATTGGTGGGCGGACGAACAACAAGGCCAGGCGTTTCGACTGTTTACCTCACTGACAATCGCGTCGTCGATGTTCCAAACATTCCGTTGGGAAACGCCTTGCGTCAATGAGTCGACCGTCGACCGCGATTTTAAATTCGTGCTAGTCAACTCGCCGTCACTTGAACGAAAAGAAAACTCGGCTGCTTTCTCCGACCCGTTTCAACAGCAGCAAACCGACGATTCAGGGCAACTACACGCGACATTTCCCAACATCGGCGGCAACGCAATCTTAATTGCACCTTTGCCTACCAACTGCGACGGTGTGAACCACTGTCACTTAGGATCATACTTGCGCACAGCAGACCAAGCCGACAGCAATGCCCTCTGGCTGGCCACAGGCAAAGCCATGCAAGATCGAATTAACGCACGCAACGTTTGGCTTAACACTGCGGGTGGAGGCGTCGCATGGTTGCACATCAGGTTGGACGATCGACCAAAGTACTACCATCACGCTCCATACAAGACTGCCAGTTGCGACAATTAGCTGCAACAAAATTTAAACTTTGCTTTCCCAACGACCACGGTTCGATCTAGATCATGAATATCAACGTTAAATCAAACCGCGGTCGAACTTGCCAATGTTGGATTTTGGCCTGCACAGTGCTGGTCACGATATTGCCAAACACGATCCTGCAGGCTCAAGATGGGAATTCGAACAAAAAAATCCGCGTTCGGCCGAATTCGACGTCACAAAAGATCGGATCAGCCGTCAACTGGCAAACCGATTTCAATACAGCTGTCGCGCAGTCAAAACAAACTGGCAAGCCGGTGTTTTGGTATATACCGACATTGCCAGACACCTTCATGGACCGTAAGGCTGAGATCGATCGGTACATGTTAGCCGGACCATTTTCGTGGCCGACAATTATCAAGACGTTAAATGAAAATGCGATCTGCCTTAAAGCACCACCAACAAAACAGCAGCAACAACAGTTCGAGCTGTCTACCTACAAGTTTGTCGAACCCGGATTTGTTGTCCTCAGCAGTGACGGCACCAAGAAATTCCAAGTTGACGAACTGACAACGCTTCAGCCGGTCTGGTTGAACCAGCTGATTCAAAAAACAATCGGCTTGAAGGAAACTGTCGACCTCTATTCGACAGACGTCCAGTCTGTTTGGAAACTATTGGCCGATCAACAATTTGCTGATGCGGCAGCGCAAGCCAAACAGGATTTGAGCAAGCCTGGTCTTTCGAATGCGCAGCGTGCCGAGCTAGAATTACTTTTCGGGATGGCATTTTTCCGAACTGGCCAGCACCAGCAAGCGATTGACATTTGGAAAGAAACTGGACAACGCTACCCGAACCAACCTCTAGCATGGAAGGCAGCAGCAGAGTCGCAAATGATTGGTCCGTTCACTCGCGGCTTTGAGACGCACTGCCTTCTACCACCAGCAGCGATGACTGCAGGGATCGCTTCTCGCGGATCTACCGCACCTGAAAACGTTTACACTCAGCCACAGCTTCAGTCGCGCAGCACCCAGTTTTTGCTGGCCATGCAACGTCGCGACGGTAGTTTTCGAGACAGTGATTACGATTTTGGTGGAACTGACAGCCTCCCAAATGTTCATGTCGCAGTTACATCTCTGGCGGGTCAAGCATTGCTTGCTCAGTACGAAAGCCGGGCCAAAGTTTCGCTTGACCCAAAAAAACGATTGGCCGGTGCTGTTATCGCCGCTGCTAAGTTCGTGTCTAACGATGACAATTTGAACAAACGAGACCGCGACGAACTCCTTTGGGCCTGCGCCTTTCGTCTGCGTTTTTTGATCGCGTGCCAGCAGTCGACCAACCCTCAAATTGTAGCGGCATCGCCAAACGATCAAATCCCCCGAATTATCGATTCACTGCAAACGATTCAATCGCGTCGCGGCAGTTGGTATCACGAGTACAGCAATCCCTTTGCCACGGCCACAGCTCTGTTGGCTTTGGCAGAAGCATCACGAGCAGGCCACACCGTCGATGCGGACCGTATTGAAAAAGGGTCAACAGCGTTAGCCAGTCAGCGGTTTCGCGATGGAGTATTCCCTTACGGTTCTGATCGCGGCAATCAGAATCGCGTCGCAAATCAATCCATGAAAACGGCCTCCGCCGGGCGGATGCCGTTGTGTGAATTGGCATTGTTCCAGACCGGTAAATCGAACAATCAGAAGCTGGAAGCAGCGATAGAAGCTTCCTTTAAACACCACTCGGCGATGGCCAAAGCGTATAAATACGACGATCATACAGACAGCGTCAACTACGGCGGTTTCTTTTTCTGGTATGACATGCGAGCGCGTTGTGAAGCGATTAAGCACGTGGCAGACGATCATCAACGAGCCAAATTTGTGGCTCAGCAACGCGCCTTGATCATGGCGCTACCTGAAATCGATGGATGTTTCGTCGATTCGCACGAACTGGGGCGATCTTACGCAACATCAATGGCGTTAATCTGCTTTGATCTGCTCGAAGCTTCACGGTAACTCTGAACTCAATCTGATTGCGCAATGTTTGGTTTGCGGGTGAAAAACTTGCGAACCATTCTTTAGCAGGTCCATCTAGAAACTTGTAAGACTTGAGCTGAATTCTATTATCTAGCGGTGTGCTCCTGGGAGAGCGAGCGGATTCCAACCCCGCTTTACAGGGTTCGAATCCTTGCACCGTTGCTAAAAATTACTTCATTCAAGGCGCTGGAGCCAGATGGCCAGGCGGCAGGTTGCAACCCTGTTAAAGTGAGTTCGATTCTCACCGGCGTCTCTTGATTCGCTTTTGAATCTCGAGTTTGAGTTTCCAGCCTAAGCCAGAAATCCCCCCAAAGCTGGTACCATTTCAAAATCAATGAAGCACTTACGGCGAAACGTTTAGGCTGATGTCGTCATTTTTTTGAACAGCAAATTCGCATTTACAAACCGTTTCACCGAAGTTTTCTCGTGAAAATTTTCACGAACTCGTAAAATTAGGTTTGCTTTCTAGAATTTCCTTGGAGTTAAGAAATACTTCGCTAAAATAGATGTGTACACGCAGTCTATTTACCAACCATGTCATTCAGTGAACTCAGGGATGTTGTTGTCGGGAACACAATTCACCAGACCACAGTTGAAGTAATTTGGCATAAGGACTTCACGCGTGTATTTTCCAGTTCCCTTGTTACAGGTGGGAGAGACGGATGAAACACGACATTACGACGATGGTTGCGCGTGATATCATGAAAACGCGACTGGTCACTCTAAAGCCGACGATGGATGTATTCCAAGGAATCAAGACGTTGGTTAAAAACAAAATCTCTGGTGCTCCTGTTGTTGACGACAACGGCCAGCTACTGGGTGTATTTTCTGAAAAGTGCTCAATGCAAGTTTTGATCGACGCTGCCTATGATGGGTTGCCGACGAATCAAATCGGTGCCTTCATGAACACTCAGCCCCAAACCACTACTGAAGATGCTCGATTGCTAACGATCGCCAACTTCTTCTTGCTCTCTACCGGACGGCGGTTGCCAGTTTTAAGAGACGGCATTTTAGTTGGCCAGATTAGCCGTCGAGATGTGATCGCAGCCGCAGAGAAAGTAAACAATCACAAAGCGTCACCGTCAAAGCGATTGCTGTATTTGTCGGCTCTATGCGAGATGGAAGAAGCACCACCATCAGTTAGTTAGTGATGGAATTGAGTTCGACTGTCGAACTTAACTGTCACCACTAGGACTCAATTAGAAACTCTAAACCAAAAAAAACCGAAGCTGCCCAAAATAGCAGCTTCGGTTTCCTGCGTTCTCGATTTAAGTTCGCAATTAATTTCTAGTTGCAGCAAGTGCGTCGTGAGCAACGAGACCGAATGCGATCACACAAGCTTACACGTTGACGTCGGCAGCAGCAGCGGCGAGCTGGCTTGCAGCAAGGTGCTGGAGCTGGAGCACAGCAAGGTGCTGGTGCTGGCTTGCAACAAGCCACTGGAGCTGGAGGGCAGCATGGAGTTGGAGCTGGAGCACAGCAAGATACTGGTGCTGGAGCTGGAGCACAGCAAGGAGCTGGTGCCGGAGTGCAGCAAGGCGCCGGTGCTGGAGCCGGAGCACAGCAAGGAGCTGGAGCCGGAGTGCAGCAAGGTGCTGGAGCTGGCTTGCAGCAAGGTGCTGGAGCTGGCTTGCAGCAACGTACGCGAACTGGCTTGCAGCAACGAACAGGAGCTGGCTTGCAGCAACGTACGCGAGCTGGTTTGCAGCAGCGGTTCAAAATTTGGGCTTCTGCAGCGGTTGCAGAGAAAATCATAGCGACAGCTGCGAGAGCTAGCAAAACACGATTCATAGGTGGATCTCCTAATTAAGAATCAAAATTGGCCGACTGATTGCAAACGTATGCAGTAGTTTTGACCGTTTTAAAGTTTCAGTTAGACCGAGAAAGTAAAACTACGGTGCACCCATGTCAATGAGCGAGAATGTTAGTTCAGGTAATTCTGGCAAAATTTTACGATTTCCTTCCAAAACCTGTCTTTCTTCATGGAATTTTTGGCCTACGGCTCGAAATTCTTACGATTTTAAAGGCCTACGGACGAATTCGGAGGCAATGATTGATTCGCTTTCTTCTTGTCAATTGGTAATTTAGAGCATGAATAATTCGCAACCTCGCAAAACGCAGACGCTCCTTTCTACACCTCAGGGGCAAGCTAAACGCCTTTTATTTTCAGCCAAACATTTGATACGGCCCGCTTGGTCAATGGGGATACTTGCTGCCGTAATCTGCAGTGGGTGTGGCGATGTAGGTACCGGCAAAGAACCCGTCGTTTTAAATTCGAACGTGGTAACAGAGTCAGCTGGAAGTGCTCCTCAAACTGGTACAGCTTCTGCCGCGATCGCAGAACAAACCAGTGAACTGACGGCGCCAACAACACAAGAAAAATCACATGGGATAATGGGCAAGGCAGGCAGACTACTGGATGGAGTAAAGGACGCTAGTGGCCAGCAAGTCGCTGAAACTGGCCAATGGCTTAAGGGGGCTTGGGACGGAGCGAGTGACACGGCCGACAATGCCGTTGAAGGATCTCTCGACTGGGCGAACCAAACTTTCAAAACCCTAAAAGACCAAGGACTCACAACCGCTTCGTCGACAGGACAATGGTTGAGCGACGATTGGAAAAACATGGAGTCGTGGCAGTATAAAGTTTTAGCGACCGATTCTGTGCCTGCTGAACAGCTTGAAAAGAAACTTAACGAACTTGGCAGGCAAGGCTGGGATTGCTTTTCCGTTGATGATCGGCGAATGATCTTCAAAAAACGCTCTGAGAGCTACCTGCGACGATTGCCGTTTAAAGATATATTGCGGTTGGCGCCGCTACTCAAACAAGCCAATCCGTAGTCTAAGCTCCCTCTTCATTGGTCAGTGCCGACGAAGCGACTTCCATGACCAACGAAGACTGACTAGCCAAGAAGAAGATTAGTTTGAATGACAATTCGGTTGAAGATCGGAATGCTTCGCAAACAGTCAAGCTCCAACGTGGCGTGAGATTATTCGGTGCGGTAATGATGGGCTTGGGTTCCATCATTGGTACGGGAGTGTTCGTTAGTATTACGATTGGTTTTTCAATCGCTGGGGCTTGGGTAATCCTTGCAATTTTCTTGGCTTCGTTGGTCGCGATCTGCAATGGGCTCAGCAGTGCACAGCTGGCAGCCAACCACCCAGTCAGTGGCGGCACTTATGAATATGGCCATCGATGGTGTTCGCCGCGTATCGGATTTGTCGCAGGCTGGATGTTTCTGTTTGCCAAATCGGCTTCGGCGGCAGCCGCAGCACTGGGCTTCAGTGGCTACGTTTTGCTGCTGGCAAACGTAAGTGACCGATCCTGGTTAGTGCCGTTGGCCTTATTGGCAGTCGCCACCGTGACGGCCATTACCTTGATTGGTATTCGTCGAACGAGTCTCGCCAACAGCCTGATCGTGGCGATCACTTTGACTGCGTTGGCCTTTTTTGTGATCGCTGGCCTACCAAGCAGCTGGGTGAATGCTTGGTCCACCGAATCCGTCTCCAGTGCGTTGACCGGAACGTCGAACAGTCTCAATTTCTCGGTGAGCGACTTACTGCATGCGATTGCGTTGATGTTTGTGGCGTATACAGGTTACGGGCGGATCGCAACATTGGGCGAGGAGATTGATAATCCGCGTCGGAACATTCCGCGAGCGATCATTGTGACGTTGTTGGTTTCGATGGTGTTGTACGTTTCGGTAGGATTCGTTGTCGCCTTTGCAAACCAACAAAATACCGAAGGCATAGTAAATGTCGTGTCCAGGTCCTCCTCATTGGGTAAAGCAGCGCCGCTCCAAGTGATCGCGAGCGGATTCGGCGTGCCCGGGGTTAGTACTGTGTTGGCGATCGGAGCGATCACGGCGATGCTGGGCGTGTTGTTGAATTTAATTCTGGGGCTGTCGCGAGTCCTATTAGCGATGGGGCGAAGAGCAGAGATGCCTACGCAGGCAGCGATGATCAGCGAATCAGCGAACGTGCCATGGGTAGCGACATTGATCGTGTCCGCAATCATCAGCTTGATTGTTTTGATCGGCGACATCCGCATCGCGTGGTCTTTTAGTGCATTTGCGGTTTTGATTTATTATTCGATCACGAACCTGTGCGTGTTACGAATGGATCACTCGGAGCGAATTTTCCCTGTTTGGCCTGCTTGGATCGGATTGGCGTCTTGTTTATTCCTAGCATTTTGGGTGCCGCCTCACGTGTGGGGCAACGGACTCGCACTGATCGCAATCGGCCTACTATGGCAACGAGCAGCAGGCAAATTACAGCAACAAAATGAAACTACGGTTCATTAACTATCTTGAGTCCCATCGACCCACTAGCGCGAATTTCGACTTGGTAGGTCTTGCCTTCTTGGCCCAAAATGTAAGTCGTCTGTCCGTGACTGGCCCGAATGCCAAGTTCGTGTTGGAGATGAGGGTCGTTCGAAACTCCCCAGAAATCCGACCAAATTTTTTGTTCGAATTCTGATTTCCGGTCGTCTTCGTAGATGCCCGGACGCGCTTGTGAGTCATCGTCCAGACGCTGTGCATCCCGTGGCGTTTCTCCGTCTCCGTAAATGCTCTTGAATACGAACAACGACGCCCCGCGAAGTTCATCCGCTTGTTCGACGTACTTGTCTTCGAACGCAACGATCCATCCATCGACGTAAAACTTGGTTCCTTTGATGGTGTAGTTTTTAGCAATGCCGACCTCTTGCCCATCAGCGTCGACTTCGGTAAAGCTAACGTCCATCAACGGATTGCCGTCTTGGTCTGTTTCGGTGCTGAGCACTTTGATGTTTGCGACGCGTTTATCAACTTTCAACAACTTCATTGAAGTCGCCAACCGTTCATTTAGCTCATTGACGGTCTTAAGCTGCTTCCGCTGTTGCTCAAACTCGTCTTTGAGTGTCGCGAGATCCGCAATCGCTTGCTTGGCGTCTTGGCTGGGCTTGACGTAATTTTCGTAACCAAAGTAACCGAAATATCCCACCACTCCACAGACTCCGACAATCAATAGAGTTCGGACGGACGAGTTGATGGTTTTGACATTGTTCATGAAATTTGACATAGCAAGTCGACTTAGCAATCTGGAAGGGGCTTCGTTCCTACAGCTATCGACCGTTTAGATCGATGAGATAAATGTAGAACAGACAGGCCCTGCAGGCCAATGAATCAGCACACAAATATTCAAGAAATTCGGGTCTAGCCAGTTATTCCGAATCGGATCGCGTTCGTCTTACAGGTTTTTACCCAGCCAAGCAACTATAACCAACTGCTCGGCGGCGTTTTAAAATGCCTGAAGCGAGATTAAGACACTTTTGCACCAACGGTAGCGAATAGCCTAAACCATCGACGAAAATCAGAGTCTCCATCGATTGTTCACTAGGGCAATTTGGCTTAGACGGTGTTTTTGTCGAGCCGACGGTAATTAGGCCGAGCGAGATTCTTGATCAAACCGACTCGCTCTAACATCCATAACGAAATGTAAGTGATGTCCAACTCCCACCAGCGGTGACCATGGCGAGCAGACCGAGGATCGGCATGGTGGTTGTTGTGCCAGCCTTCTCCGTTGGTGAGCAAAGCGAACAACCAATTGTTGCGGCTGTCTTCGCGAGTTTCATAGTTTCGGTAGCCCCACATGTGAGCCGCCGAGTTAATCGCCCAAGTAACGTGCCACGTGTAAACCGTACGCATGATCACGGTCCAAAAGAAAAACGAAGCGGTAAAGTACATGATGTTATTCGGAGCAAACACGAACGACAGGCCAAAACCAATCAGCAAAAACGCCAGCGCGTGTACCGCGTAGACAACCACCCAATTCAAATTGCGTTGCAGCCACATGTAGTAGCGGTCTCTCATCAAATCACGACAGTATCGGTCGTAGGCGTTGGCGGTACTTAAATCAAGATTATCGATAAACAGCCAACCCATGTGCGACCAAAAACCGCTAACGTTGGGCGTATGTGGATCAGGTTGGTGATCGGAGTGTTGGTGGTGAACTCGATGGACCAAAACCCATCGCGCTGGTGAGTCTTGAAAACTGCATACCCCCAAAGTCACCAACGTGTATTCCAACCACTTGGGGCAGTCGAAACCTTTATGAGTTAACAAGCGATGGTAACCGGCACCGATTCCCATTGAAGTAAAAACGTAATTGCCGATCGGTAAAAACAACAATCCCCACCAAGAAAAAAACGGATAGATCGCCAGCGGGATCATTAAGTGAAAAGCGATCACGGGAACCAAATAAGACCATAAAATCGGACTCTTCGAATTCACACCTTCGGGCCGAGGCACACGTTTGGTTTCGGCCTGTTCGACGTGAATGTCTTTTGCAATTTCGTCTTTAGCTTTCGAACGGCCCGTCTGTTGAGAAGTCGGTTCGATATCAGTTGCCATTGTTTTTTTCGTGGTTGATCGGAGAAGTCAAGCTAGTGCTTAACAGCTACTAACGAGATTAAATGTGTATTTGTCAGTCGAGTATTCTACCGACGTGCGGTTGCAGTTAAAAGTTCATTTACTGCGCAAAGGCCATTGGTTTTCGAAATAGTTAAGATATTCACCGTAGCTGCGATCATTGAAATCTTAATCTATGTGGTGTTGTATGCAGTTCAACCAAAAAGAAGATTCAACGTGGCGCCAAAAACGGCATCAACCATTCGATCACGCGCCAATCCATCCATCGTCGATCAGGATCGGCTCGTTTCCAGCCAAGATACCCTAGATGACCACCTGACGGCGCGATATGAACGGTAACCCCTTCGACTCGTGGGAGCCGGCGAAACGCTTCTGGAGGAACTATCGGGTCGTCTTCAGCAGTCAGCATCAAAGTAGGGATTTGGATCGATTCCACAAATTGATTGCCGCTGCAGCAAGCATAGTAGTCGGCCGCACTGTCAAACCCCGCTGCTGGAGCCGTGTATAAATCGTCGAATTCCCGTAGGGTTCGTGGAGGAGTCGTCCATTTCGGCTTTGGAGACGACGGAAAGTTGGCTAGGCGGCGTTGAACATCTCCGACTAGCAGTTTCACAAAATGCTTGTCATAGATTCGATTGTGTCGTTGGCTAATCGCTAGAGAACATTGCTCGAGATCAATGGGTGGATTCACCGCTACGGCACAACGGGGACCAGCAGCGTCACTGGATGACCAACCGCATGTTCCCGCAGTCTTCACGACAATGTTCGCACCGAGCGAAAAGCCGATAACCACTCCAGGAGAATCAGGGCACAACCTACGAACCATTTCCCATGCCGCCAGTAAGTCATCGCTTTTGCCAGAGTGGTATGGCCTTTGCGACAACCCTCGGGCGGCTCCGCAGTCCCGATGATCCATTCGAAATGTACGAACGCCTTGTTGGTTCAGTTTGTTCGCGATTCGAACCATGTAATCGCTGCGATGGCACCCTGCCAAACCATGCAACATTAAGGCAACGGGACCCGTGTTCGTCCAGCCGTTCGGACAATCGTCGTGCAAGATTGTGCGATCGACCTCGTCCAAATCGAAAGTATGCTGAATCGCCTGATACGGTTGTCGTTTACCTTTGAACAAAAACGCTGCCAATGTTTGGCGATGACCGCCGCTAAGAAATGGCAACGGCTTAAATTCTGGAAGAATCATAATTAAGTTCGCAAATACTTCGTTTTAAACGTGGTTCGTTTAATTTAGTGAATGATTCAAGTTTCTTGGCGTTCGGAGATCACTTCGGTTCGGACCGACAGCGTGCGATGTCGGTCGGATGAATTCTAGCGGAATCTTAAAAATTCGCTGCTGAAGTTGCCAAGAAATCGATGCAAGAAGTGGTTAGAGATTTTTCACAAGCATTTGCCTGTAAGCGTTGGCACAGAATACAACTAAACCCCGTACCTGCTAGCACGCTTTGGTTGGTCGCTGAGTAGAACTTGTTTCGTTTCCGCCAGCTTGTCAAAATCCGCCCTGCACGAACTAGGTTAGTTGATAGTTGAGAAACCCAAATGGCCAAACGAATCGCACTCTCCAACGGTAGACGTCTGGTCGACGACGTGATTCGGCAGGCAAACAAAACTCCGCTTGCTGGGCTCAGCGGAGACTTTCATTTTCCAGAAGTCGCCAAATACCGTAGGATTGCCAAGCCGAAAATTTCATGGAACGTACTGTTCATGAAAGCCTATGCTCAAACTTGTCGAAAAACTCCGGAGTTACGACAGGGTTATGCTTCGTTTCCTTGGCCGCATCTGTATGAGCATGACAACCCCGTTTGTATGATGACGATCGCTCGTGAGTACCAAGGCGAAGAGCGTTTGTTTTTTGCGAGGTTTAACAGCCCAGACCGCTACACGTTGCCGCAGCTCCAAGCTCAATACGACCGTTATCGCAAAGCGCCGATCGAATCAATCAGACAATTTCGACATCAAATCTTGTTTGCCAAAACGCCATCGATGGTTCGCCGGTTCGTTTGGTGGATGTTATTTAACGTTTGTCCGGAGAATCGAGCCAAGCAAATGGGCACGTTTGGGATGAGCATTTCAGGGCTCAATGGAGCTTACGCAGGATTCCATTTAGGGCCCAATACCACAACACTAGGAGTTGATCCAAGACCGCGTAAAGGTACCAGCCGACTACTATTAACATTTGACCACCGAGTGCTCGACGGCGCCCCAGCAACGCGTATATTCAACCATTTGGCATCGATGATGAACAGGTCGATCCACCGAGAACTCGCGGCGCTCGCGGGTTTTGATTACTCTACCGGCCTGCCATTGGACGAACCTAGTCAACAGGCAGCGGCTTAAGGCTGAATGTTTTTAAGATTCGAGAAATTCTCGCTTTGCTGGAGGGTAGGGTAGGGAGTGCTTTTGTTTTCTCGATTTGAAGAGAGCACCATAACGATATTGCTAGCCGCAGATTTAACACTCGTTATCTAGGTACCATGAAAGCGCTTTTTCGGGAATCGCCGGTGGGGCAGCCCTAAATTGTTCGAGTAATTCTAAATCGAACCCTTCAGCGTACATTTTCAAGTTGCCTATCGCAGTACGCTGTAGACACAGGTCCATCTGCTGTCCTGCCATTAGCCGGTAGTACTTTTCATTAACCGACGTCGCGGTTCGTCCAACGTTTAAAACACGATCACCAGGCACGATTTCTCGCCAAGTAAAATCTGGCAACGACATCGCTTTTTCGCTGGCCGCTAAAATTCGCTCGGGTGTCAACGTATTGAGCCGGTCAAAGCTCTCGGAAACAAAGTACGTTTTTTGAAATTCGCTGATCAAGTAATCGGTGTTGGCCAGTCGCAATAGATCTGCGTCTTCTTGAGGATCGATCAGAATGCGATTCGATTCGTCATTCTGTATGCTGTACTTCGTTTCACCCGGTGAAGAGAGGATCCCCGCACCAAAGTCACGGACTTCACCGTCCTGCATGACTAAGCCAAATTCAACCGTGAACCAATAAATTCGCCCGGCGTAGGCCAGCAAGCGGTCCGCTTGCTGGTTGATCGATTCAATTTCTGTTGGATCCGAAACGCCGACCAATTGCTGGTTACGTTTCGAATAAATCAAATCGCGGGCTCGGCCATGGTTTACCATCACGTTGGCAACTGCTGGTATCGTGAACGTCGCTACGTGACCAGCAACATCGTGCCCAATATCGGGTTCTTCAAGATAGTCCGTGCCTAATGGACGCATGAATGTCGTCACTGGAAAGAACCGATTCGAATGGCACGTGAAGAAAAGCTCGGCAGGGATGATTTCCTTTACCGTTGCCAACTGCCAGCCAGTTTGTTGGTAGATACGAGCGTTGAGCAACCAGTAGTTGGGGATCGTAGCCGAACCGATCTCAAACAACTCCTCGCCCCGCAAATATTCGCGACATGCAAATTCGTGTTTTGTTTTTTGTTGCTGAGCTATCAAGCAGGCCCAACTAAGGTGTTCCTCAAACGAGTATTGATCGTACTCTTGGGAGCTCGCGTAGTGCTTTAGATCAACGGTCAAATCGGTGAATCCACCGATTTGAAAGAACTTTCCCGCTGAACAGGCGTTAAGGTACGGTTGTCGTTTTGCGATTGGAATTGGAAATGGAACGTCATCTTCGTTGACGATCCTGGTCAACAATTCCAATAGCTCGTCGCGGGGCATCGATCCGACGTTTGCCAAATCGACATCGTTTTCGTCAGCAAAGCGCTGATAGTCTTCTTGTGTGAAAACTGATTTTGAACTGTTCATCGTAGCTACTTCGCGGATGCTAATAGTATGTTGGCTTGATCTGCAATCAAGTCTTATGCCACGATAACTTCCAGTTTTTCGAAGTCAAACTGCCGTGCCTCACAAACTTTTCTAGTGGCCGTCGCATGATGGGCATGTGCTGATATCAGAATCGTATTCGCTTTGTACCTGACAACTACTGCAACCACAATTGCGTCTATGTTTATTTAACGGCAGAATCTTGCGAGGTGGAACCGTTTGGTCACAATTGTCATTGCTGCCGAGCCATGGAATGCCCAAGTGACCCGGTTTAGCTTTTAATCCTCCACAAGAAGTTTCATGCTGGAGCTCATTGAAGCGGACAAACCCCGCCCACTCGTCGCAACCTGGGTCACCAAAATCACCTGTCGGTGCACCTTGGAGATTCAATTGCGGCCCTTCTAGAGGATGATACAGGCGACTATTGTCGAACCCGAATGCTTGTCCGTCGATGTACCCAAACCTCGTTGGGTCCTCTGGTACAGGTAATACGTAGTTTGAAGCTGCCGGATAGCGTTGATTCTCGTATTCGATAATTGACTCAGCCTCTGGCGCAGGTAATACGTAGTTTGAAGCTGCCGGATAGCGTTGATTCTCGTATTCGATAAT
>CAZHCH010000019.1:42207-49559 GCA_964530985.1 uncultured Pirellulaceae bacterium
CTGCCGGATAGCGTTGATTCTCGTATTCGATAATTGACTCAGCCTCTGGCGCAGGCTCGATCTCGGGCTCAATGGATACCGGCGGCGGTTCATCAATCGGTAACGCCTCACCCGTGATTACTTCAACTTGCGCCGATTTAGGAGCCGAAACCGCGCGGATATTGGTGGGGCCCTTCTTCAAAAGTCCTGTCGGCCGAGATTTCGGATTGAACAGGTTATTGAGTGAGTTACTAACACTCGATTCAGCTAGTCGAGTTTTCTTTGACGGTACTGTCTTAAAAATATCGGCCAACGGCCTAGTTTGGCTCGTCGAGTTCGTCTGAGCCTTAAGTGCCTTCAAGTGAATGATATATTCTTGTCGAGGAGTGGTTTGAGCGTCTAAAACCGTTGACAGGCAAACAATTGCAGTAAAAAAAATCGCACCGATCCGAGTCAGTTTAAGCATGACATTAACAGACGTTTGAAACCATTGAACTGAAGGTGACCGATGTGCTCGACCAACACGCAATATCTATCGACTCGTTGGGTTCGTTCGTTTCATTCCAACTGCGACGAGCGCTACATGTGTAGCAACTAGCAAACTGCCGGCCGGTAGGCACAGACGCGACAACAGGAACAGTTTTGTTAACTGTTAAATCTTTCCAAAGTCAATCGTGTTACTGGCTGTCAAACATAGCGGCTTACACGACTACAAATTTATTGGAACTAATTCCTACCCTAGCGTAAATTGCCGTGGGCGCTGGGCCAAACCCACTTATTCGTCGTCAGCCCAAACCGGTGCAGGTGCCTCGAAAGTTACTAGCCGTTTGGTTAGCGGATGCTGCAACATCAAGCTTAACGCATGCAAGCACATCGGTGGATCGTCGACCGTCAACGATTGTTTCTCGTTAGGCTGCTCGCTAGCGGCGTAAGTTGGATCCCCAACGATTGGTAAGCCGAGATAGCTCAGGTGCAATCGAATCTGATGGGTCCTACCAGTCTTCGGAAAACATCGCACCAACGAAGTGCCATCGTTACGCCGCTCAAGCACCTCAAATTCAGTAGTCGCCGCAAGCCCCGATTCGCCAGTATCGATTGCCCGCGAGCCAGCGGCCTTGGTATCATCGCTGATTTTCTGGTCGCAACTAAATTTGTCGCCAGCAGGGTGACCGTTGACTTTGGCCAAATAAATTTTACTAACGGTCCCAGCTTTGAATTGTTCATGGATTGGCCGCGCAACCGACTTTTTTCTTGCGAACAAAACCACGCCGGTCGTGTTGGCATCCAGTCGGTGCAAAATCCGTAGTCGTTCGCCACTAAACACCTTGCCCATCAAGTAATTCAAGCTATTGCGATTGAACCGACCGCACGCGTGCATTGGCAGCGGTGCTGGTTTGTTGACCACGATCAAGCCGTCGTCTTCGTACAAAAACGTAACCGCCGCATTCACGTCTGGTTCAGTAGTTTGTGGCAGTAAATGTTCGACTCGCCACCCCGCGCGAACCTGATCATCTGCGGCGAGTGGTTTGTTTTTAAAAACAATCTTCCCACTCTCACACTCACCTCGCCAATACTCTTCGGTCAATCGAGCGTGCATGCCGGTCAAAAACTCCAACACTGGCTTGTGTTCGAATCGCAGCGGCACATTCATCGGTCGAATGTTGTTGTAAGGAGTCGACCCCGGCAAGGGATTGGCATGCAACGCAAACAAATTATTTCGCTCTTCCAGTAACTCCAATTGCTTTTGCTCTTCGGTTTGAAAGCACATTGGGCAACTATGCGGCGGCTTGTACATCGGTGACTGCTGCTGTTGGGCGGTCAAAACACTTTGGCACGCGTAACATTGGTCAGCATCGGTTTCTTGTAAATTTGGATCGACTGCGACTCGTTTATCGAACACAAAGCAGTCGCCGTCATAGTGCTCGCCTCCACACTCTTCAAAGTATTTAAGAATCCCGCCGTCCAACTGATAGACTTGTTCGAACCCCTGCTCTTCCATTAGCGGTCCTGCTTTTTCACAGCGTATGCCGCCGGTGCAAAACATAACCAGCGGTTTCTGTTTCATTTCGTTTGGCAACCGCTTAGTGGCTTCGGGAAACAAACGGAAATGATCGATACCAGCGGGAACTGCGTTTTGAAACGTTCCTACTTCGATTTCGTAGTCGTTGCGAACATCGTACAAAGTTAAATCTTTGCCTTCATCAAGCCACTGTTTGAGTTCTTTTGCGGTTAGCTTGGGGCTTGTTTTTTCTTTGGGGCGAATGGCATCGACGCCCATACTAATGATCTCTTTTTTTAGCCGCACCAACATCCGCGAAAATGGCTGGTGGTCGCTCAAGCTTTCTTTAACTGGCAAATCCGAGAATTCAGGCTTGTTGCGGATCACATCTAAAAAGGCATCAATGTTTCCGCGCGTGCCAGCCAGAAACATATTGATCCCTTCGAGTGACAATAAAATCGTTCCCCGCAGTTCCAGACGATTGCATAACGGCAGCAATTCAGCTTTGCGGTCGGCGAGGTTATCGAGATCGACGAATTTGTAGGCGGAAATATTGACGAATTCGGACATTGAAAATTCTGGCTTCTTAGGTGATCTACCGTTCTTTTTTCTAACTCAACAAGTTAAAACAAAGGCCGACAACTGAACAGGTGTAAATCGTCGACGACAGTCTTAAAACAAATTCATCGAATGTTCCCGCAGCAAAAATGGAATTGAATCGAGCCCCTCTCTCCTGCAACGAACCCTAGATTTCATGACAAAACAACTCGCCAGCGGAACTACCCTTCAATTTATCGCCGCCCACGGTCAGCAACTGCAAATGATTTCCGGTCGAGCCCTATTGGTTGGCTGTGATGTTCCTTCCATCGAATTTCTGTCGGGTCCGCAGTTTGATTTGAATCTGTTTGCCGTCGACCGCGATATGGCAGACATTGAACATTGCAAATCGGCTGTCACTCATATCCCTGGGATGCAAAGCCGGATCTCTTTCATGGCGGACAACAGTCTTCCGTTCGACGCGGATTTTTTTTCGGTAATCGTTTGGGCCGAAGGGCAAAAACTGGGCTCGGCCACTCCTGCGGCACAAGCCACTATTTTTGCGGAGTTTGAACGAGTCATTCGGGCTGGCGGGACAACTTTGGTTTGTGTTGATTTTGATTCCACCTGCCAAACCGTGGAAGGTTGGGCAGAGCAACTGGATGCGGATCACGTCGAATACGATCGGCGACTGCAACGACTTGCCATTTGGAAACGGGCCCGTATCTTAGATTCGCCTATGGTAACAAATGGAAGTAACGATAACGTTTCACTGGATCACGACCCGACTGACTCAAAAGAATTGTACCAAAGCATCTACGATGAAAATTCGTGGTACGGAAATGCTTCCGAAGACCGCTGTCTCGGCGTTCGGCTATTGCCCGATTATCAAGACTGGCTGATTGGTCCGGTACTGGACCTTGGATGTGGCCGTGGGCAAGTCGTCGAAGCGTTACGTGAGGCTGGCTTTGAGGCGGAGGGCATTGACCAGATCGTTGTTAATCCGGAAATGCGAGTTGGCGACATCACCCAACCCATTGATGACATTCAAAATTTCAAAAGCGCCGTTTGCATCGACTGCATCCAACACCTCTACGAGGATCAAGTCATCGGGTTGTTTCAAAATATGAAACAGACTCAGCGACAAGCCTTTTCAATTCACAACGGCGAATCAACTGACACCGACCAAGAATTGCACGTCAATCGCAAGGACTTTATCGAATGGACTAAAATCATTCGAGAGTACTTTGAGATTGCGTTGGCCATTCAAATCCATGAAAATCAAGTACTCTACCTAACGCGTTCCAGGGGAAACCAATGAGTCCAAATACTTATATCCAACGTTCCAATCGCACTGGCTCACACTACCGGATATGGCCGACTGCTTCATTAATCAGTTTAGCGGTTTGCGCCGCTGGTTTACTCATCCAATCCTCAGCAATTGCCCAATCCCAAACGACTGGGTCGGCTTCAAAAAAAACCAACCAACAAAACGAAAAAACAATGACCAATGAATCCGTCTTACTGAAAGAATGGGTTGGCCCCTACGGCGGCGTACCACCTTGGCGACTAGTCAAACGGAGTGAGTTTCTCGATGCGTTTGGCGTAGCAATGGCTGAGCATAATCAAGAAATTCAAGCGATTGCTGACAACAAGGAACCAGCGACATTTGAGAACACCATTGTGGCGATGGAAAAAGCTGGGAAAAAACTGAACCGTTTGCAAGCGATGTTTGGCGTCTATACTTCGAACCTAAATACGGGTCCAATCCCTGATATCGAAAAAGCAGTTGCTCCGCTGACGTCTAAGCACAACGATGCAATCACCCAAAACGAAGCGCTGTTCAAACGAATCGAAACGATTTACCAATCCGAGGACCAAAAGTCGAAGCTTAATTTAGCTCAGCAGCGTCTGCTGACCGATCGTTATAAGTCTTTCGTGCGAAGCGGTGCCAAGCTCGACGCCGACCAAAAGAAGAAGCTGACTAAAATCAATCAACGGCTTGCCGGCCTGTTTGTTTCATTTAGCCAAAATGTATTGGACGACGAAGCAGACTACGAGACCTGGATCTCTGAAGAGAAAGATTTGGCAGGGCTCTCCGAGAGTGTTATCGCGGCAATGGCGTCCGCTTGTCAAGAACGCAAAGACAAGGCCCCCGAAGAAGCCAAGTGGTGCGTGACAAACACACGTTCTTCGATGGATCCTTTTTTGACCAAGGCTGAAAATCGCGAGCTTCGTAAAGAAGTTTGGACGAAATATTACAGCCGAGGCGATAACGGCGGTGAACGCGACAACAATAAAATCATTTCACAGATTTTAAAGCTGCGAGCCGAGCGCGCGTTGTTACTGGGTTACGAAACTCACGCTCACTGGCGGTTAGAACGTCAGATGGCCAAGAAGCCGATGGCGGCGATGGACTTGATGATGAAAGTCTGGCCCAAAGCGGTCGCCCGTGCCAAAGAAGAAGTCGCCGATATGCAAAAGTTGGCCGATGAGCTCGAATCAGAAAAAATCACCATCGAACCATGGGACTATCGTTACTACGCAGAAAAGGTTCGCAAGGCAAAGTACGATTTAGATTTTGACACCGTTAAACCTTACATGCAAATGGACAAACTGCGAGAGGGAATGATGTGGGCGTCCGGCCAACTGTACGGTTTTGAGTTTACTCAAGTCAAAAACGTTCCGGTGTTCCACGATGATGTCACTGTTTACGAAGTCACTCGCGACGGTAAACATGTAGGCGTTTGGGTGTTTGACCCTTACGCTCGCACTGGCAAGCTCAGTGGCGCTTGGATGACTGCCTATCGCATTCAACAGAACATCGATCGTCCGGTCACTCCGATCGTTTCGAACAACTCTAACTTTATCAAAGGCAAACCTGGCGAGCCGGTGCTGATTTCTTGGGATGACGCGATCACCATGTTTCACGAATTCGGCCACGCATTGCATGGCCTTTGTAGTAATGCCAATTACCCTTCCCAAGCGGGGACTTCAGTGGCCCGTGATTACGTCGAATTTCCGTCTCAGTTGAACGAACACTGGCTGTCGACCAACGAGATCCTTTCAAAGTTTGCCGTTCATTACAAAACCGGCGAACCAATTCCCAAAGAACTACTGGAAAAAATTGAACGAGCCGCCAAGTTCAATCAAGGTTTTGATACGGTCGAGTATTTGGCGAGTGCGATCGTCGATATGAAACTACACTTGGCCGGCAACGTAGTTATCGACCCAGACAAATTCGAACGAGAGGCGTTGGTTGAACTTGGCATGCCAAAAGAAATCGTCATGCGTCACCGTACGCCTCAGTTCGGTCACTTGTTTTCCAACGATGGATACTCGGCTGGATACTACAGTTATCTCTGGTCTGACGCACTAACCGCTGACGCGGCAGAGAAGTTCGAGGAAGCGGGCTCCTATTACGACAAAGATCTCGCCAAGAGCCTGTTCGATAGCATTATGTCGGTTGGCGACACGATCGATCCTGCGGAAGGATTTCGACGGTTCCGTGGTCGAGATGTCGACACTGGTGCACTGCTCCGTAAACGCGGCTTCCCAGTCGACTAGCTAGTGCGTTTTGCGTGGATCGCAGCAGATTCGTGGTCCTAGAGTGCCATTGAGCTATCGCTCACATGGCACAAGGGGTCTTCCACTAAATTCGCGGAAGCACTTTCTAGTTTGGGCGAATCTGGAGGCGTTTGATTTCGGTACTCCATAGTCATCCAGATTCCGAAAATCGCGACAACTGTTCCACAGAATGCCAACCGATTGATTCGCTGACGATACAAAATCCACATCACTGGAATTGCAAACAACGGGCAGGTAGACAATAACGTTTGAGCGATCGCGAGATCATCGTTCTTATAGGCCATTTGACAACACCAAATCCCAAGCCAAGTCCCCAGCATCGTTGCGGGGACAAGGTACCGTAGGTGTTCAACTTTGACCGTTTGCATGAATGCGCGTCGATATTTCTGGCGGCTCAAGACCCACAAACTAGTCGCAATCGCCGAAACGAACAAACGAATTGCCGCGGCCTCTAGTGCACTGCATGAAACCATCCCTATGGTCGAAAACAGTCCACCGCCAGCTTGACACGCTGCCGCGAAAACTCCGCATGCGATACCAGCCTGCATTTTCCCAGGCATCAAACCGGGTTCTTCTTTCTTCGCCTTGCGATCCATCACCACCACCATCACGCCGCTCATGGTCAACCCAACACCTAAGACCACCAAGTAGCCCATCGTTTGATGCAAAAACAACAGCCCTAACACCGCGGCGAATAAAGGGGCAAGACACGCCAACATCAATGCTCGGCGCGGACCCAAAATCTGCAAACTACGAAAGTACATCGTGTCGCCGATAACAATCCCGATCAAACCGCTCAGCCCAAGCCAACCCCAAGCCTGCCAGTCAGCAGAGATCTCTACCAATTTGAAAACAAAACTGGCGACCGCTAGGTGAAGTCCAAGCAACGTGACGCCGATCCAGTTTTTGCAAACATTTATCGTGAACGCAGGCAACTTGACCAACCCCCAAATCATGCTGGAACAAGTCCAGAAAATTGCGGCCGCCAAGGCTGCTGCGGATCCAATTTCCATTATTTACGCCTGCTTTGAAGACAAATTTTTGGAAAGAAAAAAATTGAAGCGAACAACATAGTTAACCTCCTCTATTCACGATAGTGGTAGTTTACTTATGCACGCTTAGAGGAGCCAAGCCAATCGTGTCTTAGCTAACATGTCGAATTTAAATTCGGCGAATCAACTATCTATGCGTAGCCATTCGTTGGCCGTCAACATCACCGACCTGCAAACTGAGTGCCTCTTCGAGTCGT
>CAZHCH010000020.1:0-48682 GCA_964530985.1 uncultured Pirellulaceae bacterium
TCGCTTCTAGGATCTCACGAACTGCCTTCTTAAGTTTTGGGATGTCGACTTCGGTATCAAGCTTTTTGTGTTTCACGGTGGCTTCGTTAGGAAAATTTCGGAGACGGGTGCGTCTCGCGCAGGTGTGGCGAAACAGCGGAAGTTAACGCAAGCGAAAAAGGTTGAACGGTCGCTTTTTGTCGCGAAAGTGTTTTCGTGGTTGGCTAACTTAAAATGTTCACTAGGCGGCATTATAAAAAACTGAGCCACGTTTGTGCAGTAGCGATTTTTATAAACGCTCGAATTCGGGCTACTTGTTAGGAGGCGAGGTCACGCGAAGGCTTCGTTGGACACTGAATTTGCGTCCGTGACGGTCCACGGTTTCAGCTGTGACTACGTGAACGCCTGGTTCAATCGCGGGTAACTGGCCCCTCCATAGATGTTCGCTTTTGATTGGGCGAGCCAGCGGGCGTTTGGCGTTTTGGTCACGTTTCATCAGTTTCAGGTAGTAGGGGTCGAACTCCTTCACTTGCTTTAATGATAGCCAGGGACCGGTTCCGTCGATTTGGATTTGGACTGTGGATTTTTCTGAACCATTGTAAACGTTGACCCATACATCGGTCTCTGAGGTGTTTTCTGTCATAACCGTTGCCGGTAAATCGATGCGAAGTTGATCCTGCGGCGATTGACTGGCTGCGCGGAATTCCAATCGATATCCCGAGCTATCAAATGTCATGATCGAATATCCGTTAGGTGATCCATCTGGCATGGTGGTATGCGGAATTCCGTTTTCGTTCTTTGTTCCCGACCACCAACTGCCGCTGACTGTCACGTTGACGATGTGGTGATGAGGCTTGTCGCCGTTGAAACCGTCTTTTTTATCTAGGAATAAATGTCGGTGGTCATGTGTGTGGCCTGAAATAGAAACGCAGTAGTCTCGTTTTTCGATCAATTGAAACAACTGTTGTTTGTCTTTCAATCCAATGATCGGAACGTGCATTAATAGCACGACTAATTGCGAATTCGGCACCTCGGCCAAATCGCGTTTTAGAAATGCCAGTTGACGGTCACCAAGAACTGGCTCGTAGTGCATCTTCGGTACTCGCTCGTTGGCGCTCTGCCAGCCGATCGTGTCTAACACCACAAAGTGGACTTGCCCGTAGTTGAAAGAGTAGTAAGTTGGCCCGTAGGTCGCCTCGAAGGTTTCATTGATAAATTTTCGCTCGGTCGCGTCTAGATTAAGGTCGTGGTTGCCGATTACATTTCGCCATGGAATACCGATTAACGCAATAGTTTGGTTTAGTGTTTGAAACGTATTCAAGTCGTCGAATGCGATGTCACCGAGCGTAATGCCGAACGCGTGATCTTTGGTGTTGATCAGATCTTTGACGACATCTTGAGCGACGAAATCGACTTCCGCTTGGTCGCGTGGTTGTGGATCGCTAAACAGCAGGATTTTGAAATCTTCGGGTTCTTCGTTTTTGTACAGCGGAAAGTTGATCGACTGCGGCAGAGCACCGGTGGGTTGGCTGCCGGGGAATTTTAGTGCCGGCGATCCTGCTGGTTTGTGAATGTAAAAAAACTTTGGCAGGTTGTTTTCGTCTCGTCGAAAACGAAAACCAGTTGGCTTAATTGCAAACAACATCGTATCAGCAACAATCGGTAAACGGTAACGACCCTGCTGGTCCGTGGTGGTGATGTCGTAGCCATTGGAAACTCGTACGCCAGCAAACGGAGCGTCTGAGCTATCGAATTTGCCATTGTTGTTCCCGTCAACGAAGACAACACCGGTTGCCAATGGCACGTCAAGATCTGATTCGATTGTGATTGGTGGAGTGGTTCCCGCATCGGTGTCGTTGTTGGATTGGTTGGACGGACTGTCGTCAGGAACAGGCCGAAGCAGTTGGGGTTCGTCAGAAGTTGAACCAGATAATTGCGGTTCAGGAGGTTCGATCGGAAAAGTTTGTGCCCAGCAGATTGGTGAGGTGATCGGTGTCATTGAGGCGATTAATGTAGTCGCCAGCAAAATTTGCTTGATTCGAATGGCTTTCCACGTTTGGTTTAGTGTCAACGCGAACAGGAAAACTAGTAAACTGGCGTTCTCTAAGGCAACCATTTTTCGTGTCATCGTAGTTCCACTCAAGGTTTAAGACGTTTAGGCTTAGTTTGAACTCAGTTAGTAAACTACTCCGGTAGGGTAATAGTAGTAATTGTGACCGCTGGGAAGCAGTCGTAATGATGACAGTTTAAAATGAAATTGCAAGTTTGCGAGACTGGATTGCTCAGTCAGCAAATCGGTTTTATGATGATCTGATAGCGGTTTAAGGCGAATTGAACTTTGTCGGCACTTGATCGCGTTTTTTTAAATTTGACCTCTTAATGATTGCTTGACCGTGTCAGAAATTTTCCCCGACGCTGAACTGGAAGCTTATTTGGACGAAACGCTGGACCCAGATAGGTCTAGTGAAATCGAGGAAGCGTTGCAGGCCGATGAAGAATTGCTAAAGCGTCTGACGGATATTAACGAGCGTCGCAACGCGGGTGTTCATACACTGGGCGAAATTTGGCGTCGCAATCAAATCGGTGTTCCAACACCAGAGTTACTTGGCAACTATTTGTTAGGAATAACGACTGCCGAGGAGTCAGACTATATTGATTTTCGCATGACGAAGTTGAAGTGCCCTTTCACACTGGCGATGTATGATGATTTGGTTCGCCAGCAAAACGAAAGCGAACAACAATCCACCAGTCGCCGCCAAAAGTTTTTTCAGTCTAGTGTTAACCAGTTGAAGAAACCGCAGGAGTAACAGGCGTCGGATCAGACTAAACGTTGGCTGGCGTGCCGAGTCCGTAGTTCGCCAGTGTCTGGCGCAAGGCCGTAAGTTGGTCTGCATCTAGCGGCGTCATTGGCAAACGTAGTTCACCTGTATCGCGGCCAAGCTCCGCCATGGCAGCTTTGACGGGAATCGGATTGCTTGCGATCGATAGTAAGTCTTGGCACAGCGGGAACAGTTTGTGGTGCCACTCTTGAGCCTTGGTAACATCGCCAGCCGCAAAAGAGTTTACCAACGCGATCATGTCTTTGGGCACGATGTTGCCGACCACTGAAACCACTCCTTCGCCACCGATTGCCATCAATGGCAGCGTCAAACTGTCATCGCCGCTAAGGATAGTAAGGTCGGTCATTGACAGTACCTGTGAAGCTTGGTCGAGCGAGCCGGTAGCTTCTTTGACCATGGTGACGCTGGAGAATTCGGCAATCCGAGCAATCGTCTCTGGTTCGATGTTTTTTCCAGTGCGGCCTGGGATGTTGTACAGGCAGATTGGAATCTCGATCGCTTCGGCAATTGCTTTGTAGTGTTGGTAGAAACCTTCTTGCGTGGGCTTGTTGTAGTAGGGAGCCACTTGAAGCGTCGCGTCGGCGCCTTCTTTGGCGGCCCACTCGGTCATGCTGATTGCTTTACTAGTGCTATTGGATCCAGTACCCGCCATGACTTTGATGCGACCGGCGGCAATCTGAATTGTCTCGCTGATCAACCGTTCTTGTTCGGTGTGGGACAGGGTCGGTGATTCGCCAGTTGTTCCAACAGGGACTAAGCATGTCGTGCCCGCGTCGATCTGGAATTCGATTTGCTCTTTGAGTTTGGCAACATCCAGTTTTCCGTCAGTAAATGGAGTAACCAGAGCGACTGACAAACCTGCAAAATCTGAACCGCGACGCGACATTTTCGTCTCCTACACCTGTTCGCCAGCCATTACCAGCGTGAAAATTTGAAAAGCAAAATCATACGGTCTTTGCAACGGTTTTGCTAGTATCTGTTTTTGAAACGGGTTTTCATTTGCAAAGGTTTTTCATTTCACGAACGGCTTGCTGCATGCCAACAAATACCGACCGAGAAACGATGCTGTGCCCGATATTGAGTTCTTCGATTTCCGGGATCTGAACGATCGGCGTTACGTTTTTGTAAGTCAGCCCGTGACCGGCGTCGACACGTAACCCCAACGATTTTGCAAGCCGACTGCCAGCGGCAATTTTTTCCAATTCTGTTTGGGCTGCTGGTGAGTATTTGGCTTCAGCATAAGCGCCGGTGTGAAGTTCAACGGCTCCGGCGGCTAGGTTTTTTGAGGCTTCGATTTGGTCGTCAGCCGGGTCGATGAATAGGCTTACGAAAATCCCCGCTTCCGTCAATTGCGAGACCGCTTGGCCGATTTTGCTTTGGTTGCCCGCGACGTCCAGCCCACCTTCGGTCGTAACCTCAGTGCGTTTTTCCGGGACCAAACAAACTTGGTGTGGCTTTAACTCACAGGCGATCGCCAGCATCTCGTCCACGCAAGCACATTCAAGATTCAACCTTACGTTCACAGTTTGCTTGAGCAGTTGCAAGTCTCGATCTTGAATGTGGCGACGGTCTTCCCGCAAATGAACCGTGATTTGATCAGCGCCGCCAAGTTCAGCCGCCGCCGCTGCCCAAATTGGATCGGGTTCGGTGGTCTGACGCGCCTGACGAAGGGTGGCGACGTGATCGATGTTGACTCCAAGAGTTGGCATAGGTGGCTCGTTGGTTGTTGCAGCTTGCAGCATTGGAGGCTGAGTTGACTGGTTTGTGATGCTGTTCTTAACTGAAAATTCCGTCTGAAGGCAGCACAACGAATGATTCAATTTATGTTTGACGAACTAGTTTGAATTGGAGTTGGAGTGATTGTAAGCCAATTTTATTGTTTTCTGACTCATTAGAAACTGAATTAATGCGCCGGTGAAGAGGATCGGTTGGAGTCACTGGGGTTTGGCCAACAACATGTCTTTCTTCCGCTACGTCTTTGGTTCTGTTCAGGGTTGAGTCGTCAAATGCATTCCTTGATTGTTAGCACGCCAAGCGTCAATCTGAGTCGTCGCGGGCACTCGCTGTCGCAGGAAATCCATTAGTTCGTTGGCTCGAGCTTTTGCCGGAAGGATGGCAAACACGCAGGGACCCCAACTACTTTGTCCAGTCGCCGTGACTCCGAACTCGCGAACCAAATTGATGATGTTTTCGATCGCAGGGCCGTTGTAAGCACCACCCTGAATGGAATCAAACATTCTACCAGATTGATGCCCGTATTCAAAAATTCCTTCAGCAAATGCATCATAGTTCTTGTTCATTACCGCCGGCACGATCGTTGTTTTTAAAAGATCGGTCATCTGTTGGCGATGTTTCGGTGTACTGGACGGCAGGTTTTTGAAGGCCGCTTTTTCGTCGGAACCAGAAACTCGTTTCGCGTTGTGTGGCAAGATCGTAACGATTGGCCAGTCGGTAGGAAAGTCAATTCTCAACTCCAACGGCGCCAGTTGTTCTCCAGCGCTAATGCCTCGGTCGACGAGGAATCCGCCTTGGCGAAACCCGTGCGAGCCAATGGCGGACCGTTGCCCACGTCCTGTCGCAATGGCCAATTCTTCAGAACTGGGGATCGGTAGGCCCAGGCATTGCATGGCAGCCGCAACCACTGATAACGCTAGTTGCGTACCGCTTCCAAAGCCACTGTGTCGGGGCGGTGTTTGGACAACCTGAATTCGTAACGGTAGTTCTGAAAGATGATTGATTCCGGAATCAGTGGTGAGCATCTTTTGGTTGATCGAATACCAATGTTCGATCGTTTTCAATGCAGCGTCGCTGGAGCATCCTGAAACCATTAGCCGGTCCGAATGTTCCGCTTCGACGACGGTGCTTGGGCCATCGATCATCAATCCCGCGCCGCCATAGCGGTGCTCGAGCGATTGGCCGACCGTCAACAGGCCGAAGTGTAATCGCGCTGGTGATGAGCAAAGGTGTTTTTTTGACACCGGTGGGCTACTTTCGCAGTTTTGAAGATACAAATTGGTCGAGGTGATTGAAGGCGTCCACCTCGCTAGGCCCAGCGGTTTTTTCAACAATCACATGCAATTGTTGGAACTGCTGTCGGATTTGTTCGGCGGGTAAAAAATCGATTCGTGTCGCTAGAATCGCAGCTTCGATGACGGCATGTTTGGCTCGGTTGAAACCAAAAAAGTCACGCATGCGGTGAACTTTTACGACCTCACAAATCAGGCTCATTCGAGGACCAGATTCGTCGATCGATTCGACTTTGAACTCATAAGCACGACAAGCGGACTTAATGATGTGTCCGTCGATTATATCTGCTGCGGCCAAGGACGGTAGGCTCGATGTTGTGATTTTACCGATGGCGGTTCGAGCGAATAACTGGACATCGTCATCAACATGCAATACACCTTGCGGGTGTCGTTTTAGATTAGCAAAAGTCGTGGACGTTTCAAACGGACGCAGTTCAAAACGTTTGAAAGTTGTTGCTGTGGTGTCGGTTTGGCGGGGTAGGGGGAAAGTGCTTGCGGATGAGGGTAACTGTTGGATCTTCGGCCCCATCGGTGAGATGTTAGTCGATCCGTCGGCATTGGATGTTGTCACGATCGATTCCAAAATCATGACCGCTCCAAATTGGTGCTCAGCCGATCGGAGAGCGGGACTTTGGATGTCACTGCTTGATCTGATCGGATTTGGCTTTGTTGTAGCTCTGCGACGCGTTGTTTTGAGTGATCAATTTTGGCTAGGCTGAGGAAGTTGCTGATTAAGCGGTATCCGCAATCGGTCAGTACGGACTCAGGGTGAAATTGAAGGCCAACGATCGGTAGCGTCTGGTGTTCGACAGCCATCACCGTTTGGTCGATTGTTTTGGCGGTTACCTTTAAACAGTCGGGTACGGTCTTCGGTTGGCCAACCAGTGAATGGTAGCGGGCGGCCATGAACGGTGACTGCACTTGATTGAACATGGGCGAACCAGAATGTTCGACTTGGCTACTGCGCCCGTGCATTGGTTCGTCGGCGCCGACGATGGTGCCACCGAAGGCTTGAATGATCGCTTGGTGTCCCAAGCAAACACCGAGGATCGGTTTGTGGGTTTGGAGCTGCTGGACAACTTGCAAGCAAATTCCTGCTTGGTTTGGTGAACACGGACCGGGAGAGAGTACGATGGCACTTGGGTTGAGGTGTTCGATTTGTTGGATCGATATCGCATCGTTACGAACGACTTTTGTGTCACAACCAAGCTGACGAAAGTGCCGAGCAAGGTTGTGAACGAAGGAGTCGTAGTTGTCGATGACTAGGATCATGAGGGGGCTAGTTGGTGTTTGTTCGAAGTGACGCGGTAGACAATGTGGAGTCGGTTGCGGATTTTGTTAGCTTTCGATAGCGGGATAATTAGAAAAGGTTCCTGCTGTTAACAGGAACCTTTCGTGGATTCTAGAGTCAATTGGAACGTCCGTCGACTGGATAGCGTTGCAGTCGATCGGGGGCTACTTAGATTTTAAGGAGAAGTTAATGGTGTTGTTGCCGCCTTCGACGGTTGCAGATTGTTTGGTTTTTTTGGGATCAATGTATTCGAGAAAAAACGCTTCGGTTTTTTTGTCATCGGTATCAACTGTAATGGTAACCCTGTGTTCACCAATGAAGGCACCAGTAATGTCTTTTGTATGTCGCAGTGAGTACTTGCCATTTTCGTCCGTTGTTCCGGAAGAAGATCGTTCTCCAGAGGTCGGATAGAACGCGACGGATGCGTTGGCTAACGGGACTCCATCGAGCGTGACGGTGCCTTCTACCGTGCCGAAGTTTGATGGTGTACCACAGCCAGCACAACAAAGAACTAAGGCGGACAAAACTAATTGTAAAAATTGAAATCGACTCATTTTGACAGACGCCTAGATAAAAAAAATGCGGCTGAAGCAAACCGCACATAAAACGAATTCTATTCTAACGGGCCGGGATTAGTTAATTGATAGCGTCTCGCGACCGTTTCGAGTTCCCATTGCTTCATATACATCTGCGGCGATTGTTTCCGATACGAATTCCACTGATCCATCGGCTCGCCCAAACTGTGCACCTCCGGAATGCTGGCTTGAAATCGGAAGCAGTATGCTACGGTTATTGTCTGCAATACTGTTGATGGTGAAGTCATTAAGGCTTGAACATGGAGCAAGGCAAAAATTAAGAAAATTGGACTGATCGGCACCAATCCAAATTGCAGCTCGTCGAGTTCGGGTCGTGCCAGCAATTTGGGCTCCATCTCGCTCGCCCACAAGGAATGTGTTCGAGGCGCCATCCCCGATGTCACCGAAGGTGATTTGTGAATCGAGGAAGAGCATTCCATCATAATTTGATGCGTCGTAGACAGTTGCGTCAGCAGCGATGTCGTCGTAGTCACTCCCGTTTGAGCCAGAATCAACAACGGTTCCCCAAATTCCTACATAGTTGCTCTTCCCGTTTCCACCAGTACGTGTCGGGTTGATGTCCGCCATTGGGCAAGAAGGGCAGATAAAACTTGGTAAAACATTTGAGCCTTGACCAGAATTAAAAGCAGCGGCAGTATCCCTTAAGCGGTTGGACAACGTTGAGACGGCATCGAACTGATTTTGCTGTTCGACGAACGGAAGGATAATGCAACTCCAGCCTACGCCAGGTGTCGTAAGCGTCGATGCAAATGTTATTGAATTGTCAGTAAGATAACTTTGATCGGCACTCATGCCCGGCGGGAAACGTTGATTGCTGCTCTCGAAGTTCAACATAGCCAAGGACATTTGACGCATATTGTTTGCGCAAGAAATTCGTCTGGCTGCTTCACGAACTGACTGAACTGCGGGCAGCAACATTCCAATCAGAATGCCAATGATTGCGATGACTACTAACAGCTCTACAAGTGTAAAGCCGTTACTACGCTTTTTCATGCGGTGTCTCATGAAAGCTCCAAGTAAAGTTAGCAAAGAAAAATGATGATTGTTTTTGGAAAAATAACGGAAGAAATAATTTCTTTCATTGTGGAACTATAGCTTTTATTAAGGCGTTGGTCAATATTTATATGTTAATAGAGCGAGAGGTAGAGATTCACCAAACCATATTTACCTTGTTACTGATTGTTAGGCTTGTACTCTTACAAATTCAGTGGCAGCGGGTGATTTTTTGGACACCTGAAAGAACGCAAATAGAAAATGCCTCGGTTTTAAGCAAAAACAGGGATGAAAATTGCTTTGATTGTGTAGGTAAATATGGAATAAGATTAGCGAATCGCGCGTGGATCGACGTTTTTTTGGGCAAAATCAGGGTAGGCCACCATTTATCGGTTCGGATTCGGCTGCGGTGTCGTCGCTACTGGATATTGGATGGGTTGATTTACTGATCTGATATCAGTGTTTTATTCGACGAAGGCTGGCAAATCGAAGGAAGATATTTTGCTGCCGGAGGGCGACGCGCAGTCAAGAGTGACAGAACCAATTTGCCGAAAGATATCGTTCCGCGACATCGACAGCAACCGTCGTAAATGTGTTCCAGTGGCTTGATTGATCAGCTGCTAAGTTTTGGGTGGCATCAACGAAACAGCCCGACTCGCAAAAAACGAGTCGGGCTGTTTTGGTGCATCTGTGAACAGATTGCATAGTACCGGTGAGAGGACTTGAACCTCCACGGGGTTGCCCCCAATGGATTTTGAATCCATCGCGTCTGCCAATTCCGCCACACCGGCGTGTGGAACAGCATGTTTGCTGTCGGTTCGTCTTTGGGCCCAACGATTGAAAGTTGGAAATCAGGGCGGCATTCTAGCCATTGTTAGACCGTTGCGACAAGTCCTAGTTTAGTTTTGTTGGGTGATTTTGGCAATTTTGACAGCGCTCTTTCTGCACTTAGATTGGCTAGATCGTCGTTAGCTTGGTAAGCGGACGACTGGCTTTGTGTCTTTTGTTGATGGAGAACTGCAAGCCACCTAGTCCCGGTAGTGAGTCTTAACTTGTCGTCGTTGCAATTTCGGGAAACGAATAGGTGCCCCGCCAGAGGATCTGGCTGAAATAGAGATTGAACCGTGCCACCACCTCCGTTAAATCTTCGACGCCTGTCAGCTAGACCTCTGCACAAAAATCTATCACACGATGAGCCATGCATTCCAAAACCTTGGAGCCGTGCCACGTGTCAATATGAACTTTCCAGTGCGCTGCTCTTTAAGCTGATGGTGTTTCGGAAACTGGATATGGACGCAACGTGGTAAATTGGTTTTTTTCAACCGATTAAGTAGGGGACGAAGTAATATCTCCCCTTCGTTATTGAAATCTATCAATGATTCAATATTAGTGTCATTTTATTTTTTTAAAAAATTATTGCTATCAAACGAAAGCGAGTCGTAAAACACGGGGTAATCGAGCCAGTGTGGTGGCAGAAAATATTTTGATGTAGAAGAAGTCGTTGTTCTGACGACAATTGTTATGATCGTTAAAAGTGAGTTAAGCGTTTAGTTCTAATGTTTGTTACGTAGCGAATGGATCTTAGACTATCATGAGGGCTTGGTTGCAATCAACTTTCATTTTTACTAGGAATCACTTTCGCCTGTGTTATCTGTTCGCCCAAAAATTACGGACTTGAACTTTCATCTGTATGCTCAATCTGTGCATCCAGAATTGTTCGACGTATGTGCGCAGCGAACGATACAGCGTGATCGTTATGAATTGGAGACGGCGATTACCACAGATGGCCATGCGATTCGTTTTCAGTGTGGTTCACTTTCGCTAACGGAGGTCAGCGCGGGGTTGCATCATCCGTTGCCAACTAAGTCGGTTCTGCTAAGGCAACCGATTGACGGTCAGTCTTGTCACCAGTTGCGAATCCAAGATACGGTTGATTATCAAAGCTGTGTGCAAATTGAAACGGTCAACCCAAAGTTGTTTGTTGCTCTTCAGCAGCAGCTTAACAGTCGGGTTGAGTGCGAAGGCTTGGTGCATCGCTTCGGGTCAAATGGGCGGTTGACGTTTGGGGCGATGAGCTACATTCACGTGCAGTCGTTTTTCGAGCACGTGTTGGTGCGGGCATTCCATACATATCCAGAGTCGAGCAGCGTGGTGACTTCAGAGTCTCGATTAAGTATTGCTGGTGTGGAAAAATAGACTTGCTTGTGTTGGGGTGTCTCGCTGGCGTGAAACGAGCATAGCTTGGCAGACACAGTTCCAAGTTAGACGATGGGTTGGGTCACTTACCGCAAGTCGTTTTACAGCAAGTCGTCTAGGGTTTTCCACTCGATGTCGCTACGAGTTTGGATTCGTTTAACTAGTTCGAGTACGTCGGGACGCTCTTGCAAGAGTCGGAATGCGACGTTGGCTAGACCGATTCCTTCCCCTTCGAGACAAAAGGCAAAGCTTCCGTCGGTGCCTCGAATGGTACAGGCTTCTAATTCAAACTGTTTGGCCAATACGGTTTCAAGGCTATTGTCTTCTGACAGAGAGGGCATTCCGATCAACAGCCGAGTGCCGCCACCGCAATCGTTAATTCTTGGGCTGGACTGTTGCATTTGATCGTTGACCCACTTGACCAGCAATTCTGGTGGAACGTTATGCGCAGCTAGTACTTGGTCTAATGACAGCTTTTTGTAGGCTACTGCGAGCACTCGTTGTGCTTGTTTGGAGATTTCAGCCTGCAATCTGCTTTGCCATAGCGTAGCTGATTCAAGAGCATTTGTGTAACCGCCGTAGTCACTGATCAATGCTTCATAGACAAGTGCTTCTGTTTCTAAAGCATGCTGGTGTGATTGTTGTTGTATCGAATCCCTCAGTAATGTTTCCATGCAGAATTCGTGACTCGTTTCGCAAGTGCCAGGAATGCCGTCGGTTTTAAGGTTGGCAGAAACAGATTCGAGTTGACGTCGATAGCGGTGCAATAGGCCTTGTAATGAGTCGACTGATCCACTGACAGTTCGGTAGAAGGAACGCGTGAAGCGGTAGACGGTTAGCTGTTTACGCAATAGTGCATATTGGTCGATTGTTTCAACCATTTGCTCAGTCCAAGCTGCATTTTGTTTTGCTGAACTGCTGTTTAGTGCGTTTAACTTATTTAGTATTTGAGCTTCAGTGGCGGACAGCTCGCCTCCAAGTGTCGCTAGTTCTGTTATGTAGGACTGGAATCGCTCGATGAATTGCTTGGCTGCCTCCAGGCTGACAGCGAGTTTCATTGACTTGTCGTCCATGAGCTTTTGGATTGCAACCACAATTTCTTCGCCGATTTCTGGACCCCATGTGTCAATGTCTTTTTGAACTGCGAGGCACGACGTTGGGTCTCCCAGTCCATCAGATTGACGCTCCATGGGAACAAAGTACATCTTGTCGAACATTTTAGCGATGGCGAGTGCGTTTACGTCGTCATCGGCTTGCAGCATGCCTTTAACTTCGGAAAGTAGTTCGGGCAGTTGACCCTCGGTTTCCGTTTCGACGGTGAATTGGATACGGTGCAAAACGTCTGCAATTTTAAGTTGGTATTCGGTGGTCAGCTTTGCTGCGAACGATTCAGCCTGCTCTTCCGTTTGATTGTCACCATTGATCCAATGACGCATCAACTGGCTACCGACCAGTTGAGCGGCTTTTTTGCCAGCATCGTATTTGCCGGGACCGGTAATATTGATGCCAAAGGTCCGTAATGCAAAGTGTTCTTTTTCGTTTTCGAATTCCCGGCATTTATCGAAGAATGAAGTGCATTTTGATGAACTGGCCAGCATCATGTATTCGGCAACCCCCTCAAGCTTTTTGTCGAAATCTGATTGGCAAAGGTTTTGGCCAAGGTCTTCAAAGTAAGTGAAGTCAAATGGGGCGGTGTCTTCAAATTCCGGTATGCCGTTTTCGCTATCACCGGGGAATCCAAGTTCGCAGAAATGACGCAACTCCGTTAAAAATGCGAATGCGTTTGCCGACGAAAGTCCGGGGTCTCTTAGCCGTTGATAAGTTGAATGCAACATGATGCCGACGACTGAATCCGGGTCATGTCCAGATTCGTGAATGAGCAGCCTAAGGCTATACGCAAGGTCGAGAGTCATGCCGCTTCCGATTCCACCACTGACGGAGGTCACGATAAATACTCGTGGAGATAGACTTCCAGGGTCGATGTCGAGCGTGTCGGCAGTCGTGGCGAGGTTTTCTGCTTTAGTGACTTCACGAATGGACTCTTCCAACGTGTTGTAGACGCGGTCAAAGTTGTCTGAGTAAGCTAGGCGTCCCAGTGGTCGAAGGCCTTCGGTTTGAAGCGTTCGTGGGATGTTGTAGATCCAGCGACGGCTTAGCCAGCTAAGGTGTGATTTCTTTTGCTCGCGATAGACTTCGGGTTTCTTGAGTGGTGTCTCGACAATTTCTGATCTTTCGAGTGGGCAGGTACTGGAACGAATAATTTCGTCAAGGGCCTCTCGGTCAGAATCGATGGCGTGTAGTTTTAGTGATGGCAAGTTTTCCATCGATCCATATCGTGCGATCAATTGGGTTTTGATCTTTTGGATGATTTTGTTTCCGGTGGATCCCACTCCGATGTAGAGCGTGGGGCGCACTTTCGTGTCGGCTTCACTGCAATCAGGGGGATCTAGAACTTTAACTTCGCTTGCTTGAAACGGCAGTGCGTTGCCTGAGATCAATGCGGTGACTTCGGGGGTTGTTGGAGAGTGTGGGCTCTGTGTATTCGAGCCCTCGTATTTGGTACGGCGAGGTGAGGTCTTTTTGGCTGAACGGCGGCGGTTGGCCAATTCTTCGACCATCTCACAGCAACTTTGAAAGCGGCTATTAGGGTCTTTGGAGAGTGCTTTTGCGATGATGTTCCGATCACCGGACGGGAGCGAAAGTAAGTCCGGCTTGCCGTTCATGTGTTGGGCAGCTAGTTGAGCTGGGGTGGATCCTGAAAACGGTCGGCGACCGGTCAACATCTCTTGATAAACAATTGCCAGAGAATACTGGTCACTGGTCTTTCCAGGGCGTCCGTCGAAGAGCTCGGGGGCGGCATAGGCTGGAGTCATGCCAGACATTAGCGATTGAGAGGCTTGGTGCAGGTCTTTGATCAAGCCAAAGTCAGCGACTTTCACATGTTCACCAGTGACAAGCAAGTTTTCTGGCTTGATGTCGAGGTGCTGTAAGCCATGACTATTGGAAAGGTAGTCAAGTGCTTCGGCTGAACAGCGCGTATAGCGCAGCATGTCTTCGCGACTGATACCGTCTTTGCCCGCGGCTAGATTGTTGTTGAACTCGTCAGCTAGGCTACGGTCAGCTAATTCGGATACGACGACTAGCTGGCCTTCAAAAACCTCGATTCGTTCAAGTGACAGTAAGAACGGATGGCGCAGTTGTTTGACACGGTCCAGTGCTTTGAGTTCTGCTTGAGCTCGTTTTCCATCGTGGTAGCCAAACACGATTTTAATCGCTTTCATCAAACCACCGGGGGCCTCGGCGGACCATACTTCGCCGAAACCGCCAGAACCAATTCGTTCTTTTAGCTGATAGCCGAGTATTTCTTTGTTAGTTGATAGAGGGCTTTGTAACACGGGGAGGCTCTGTTGAATAAGTGGGGAAGCAAAACTAATTAACGACTACTGATTTAGCGAATCATGTTCTGGAAGTTCTGTTGCAGCGGGGCTTGTGTCTGTGGGCTTGCGAGCTTCAAGATCTTCGGACAGATATTTGCTTAACGGCGATGGTCGACCGTAGTAGAATCCTTGTGCAAGTTGGAATCCCATTTGCACTAAGATGTCGTGACATTCTCTAGTCTCGACGCCCTCGGCGAGTGTTTTGATCCCTAAGTTGTTAACAAGGTTTGCAAACAAAGCGACTAGTTCTTGACGTTTGACGGGAGCATGTTCGATGTTTTTTGTTAGTTTCATGTCAAACTTGAGATAGTCTGGTCGAACTTCGCCGAGTTCGACTAGCCGTGCGCGTCCAACGCCAAAATCGTCGAATGCGAGTTTAATGTCTAAGTCGGTCAACACGGCGCACAGTTCTCGCATCATGTTTAAGTTGGTTGATGCACCTTCATGGATTTCAAGCGTTATTGTTTGTTCGGGGGCGACTTCGCGTAGCTCTTTCAATGAGTCGTAAAATTCGGGACGATCAAGCTCGGTTGGGTGAGTGTTTACGAACAGGTTCATGTCTTTGCCAAGTGCAGTACCGATTTCGATACCACGTAGTCGGAACGCTTCGCTCAGCTGCGATTCAAGGTTTAATTGAGATGCAGCATAGAACATTTCTTGTGGTGATTGCAAACCAAAGAGGCGACTGCGGCCCAGCACCTCATAGCCAATGCGAGATTGGTCATCCAAGCGGACCAAGGGTTGAAAGTGGGGATAAAGTCCACCATCACTAATTAAACGCTCAAATTGGATCATTGCCAGAGCTTGATCGCATACGTCTTCTTGAATCGTGTTGTGCTGAATCGAGTCATGCTTATTCGTTGTTCCGACTCGGAATACAAGTGCGGCAAAGTGAACTAGGTCGCTTTCTTTGAGCTGCGTTTCTCCGTGTACTTGCTTTCCGTTGACAAAGGTACCGTTGGTGCTGCCGAGTTCGCGAAGCAGTAACGTTCCGTCAAGTTCAACACTAATAATGGCATGATTTTTCGAGATGCACCCGGCTGGTAAATGCAAGTCAGACTCACGATCTCGGCCAATCGTGAATTGATCACCAGCGATATGGTATTGGCGATTTGGCTCGGTAGTGTCGGTTTGGCCTGACAGAAACCAACTGCGCTCCGATGGGCGCGGGAGACTGGGGCGTTTGGTAGATTTTGAGCCTTGGGTGTCGAAGTCACTCATCATTTGTAGCTTTGTGAAGACGGAATTGGGTTATTTGGTCCCCGTTGGACTTAAACCACTACCTATTACTAGCTCTCGATTAGTGTTCTGCGCCAACAAAGGTCAAAAAAGTCCACACATTCGAAGCAGATTCCGGCTTCGTTGATTTTTACAACGAGAACGTTCGTCTTGATTTTTCCGGTTGTACCTCCTGATCGGATCGTCTTCATATGAATTGCAGTGGTTTTTTTGCACCATTAGTTTCGTGTAACCTACGTTTCCAAGCTATCACATTGCACCAGCAACACATTTTGAGACATATGATGCTTAACACTTCCCTACCCAATTCAGCTTTAGACAATAGTCTGTTGGCGACGATTCTGGCCGATGAATCCTATCATCCGGCGGAGCCTATTACGTTACAGGATACTGGATTACCCGTGTCGTTAGTTGAATCACTGCTTATTAAGCGACTGGCGGTTGTTGGGCTTACCAGCGGTCGACAACTAGCGAACGATTTATGTCTTCCGTTCAATGCACTTGAGCCCTTATATCAACAATTGCGCGCCCGGCAATTGATCGTCCATCAAGGTTCGGCTCCACTAAATGACTATAATTATTCGTTGACCGATAATGGTCGCGAACGTGCTGCCATTGCGAGGCAAGCTTGCTCGTACGTCGGGCCGGCCCCGGTGCCACTAATCGATTATGTGCTGAGTGCCGAAGCACAGACGATTCGGGCGGAGTCGCCAAAACGTGCGCAACTAAGAAGGGCGTTTGGCGATATATCGATTAATGAGTCGCTGTTTGAGGATCTTGGTCCGGCTATTAATTCGGGCGCTGGGTTGTTTTTATACGGCCAGCCTGGCAACGGAAAATCGACTTTAGCGCAACGAATCACTCAGTGTTTTGGACACGAAATTTGGGTGCCTCATGCGATTTTCGAAGACGGACAGCTGATCAAATTCTTCGACGCTGCCTATCACATGAAATCTCAAGACGACGCAAATTCGCTTATTCACGAAGCTGCGTATGACAAACGTTGGGTCAAAATCAAACGGCCGACTGTAGTCGTTGGTGGTGAGCTAACGATGGACGCACTTGAGATTCGTCATGACCCCAACAGCAACGTGAGTGAAGCGTCACTCCAAATGAAAAGCAATTGTGGTTGCTTGTTGGTGGATGACTTTGGACGCCAACGAATTGAACCAACGGAGTTACTTAATCGTTGGATTGTGCCACTAGAGGGTCGCATTGATTTTCAGACGTTGGCATCCGGAAAGAAAATTCAAGTGCCGTTTGAGCAGTTGATTATCTTTTCGACCAACCTCGAACCGAGCGATTTGGTTGATGAGGCGTTTCTACGACGAATTCCGTATAAAATCGAAATCGCAGATCCGAATCCGGCTGAGTTTAAGTACTTGTTCGAAATCTACTGTAAGCGGATGGAGTGTGAGTTCCGACCGGAAGTGGTTGATTACTTGATTGAAACACATTTTCAACAAGCCGATCGTCGGATGCGTCGTTGCCATCCTCGTGATTTGTTGAAGCAAATCAGCAATTACTGCGTCTACAATGAGTTGCCGATGGAGATTCGCAACGATTATTTTGACCGTGTTGTGAAAAATTACTTTACGGATGTATTGGGCTAAACAGGTTAGCGTTTGCTAGATTTGTGAAGTTTTCGTTTGGGCTGCATGTTCAAAAGCTACTAGGTGGTTAACTAGCATTTGAGTGTCGTGCTGCGCCTTTTCGCTCCACACCGATTTGACTGATTTTGGCAAGCTCAAGGAGTCAAAGCGATCCGTTGGAAAACAAGCCAGCAAGCCTGCGGCAATGTCCTTGTTGAGGTCGGGATTGGCTGGGAATCTTGTTTGGTTACGCAGTAAATCAGAAGTGAACGATGCTTGGAACACGCGTTGTCGAGTTTCCATTTCTTCGCCCAAAGTTTCTAGTCGTTCGGCATGGAAATCAGTAACTCGTTTTTTATCGAAGGCGAACTGATTTGCGATATCTTTGAAGGGTAGTTGGCCCAAGAAAACATCCGTCCAACGTTCAGTGCGAAGACGCAGGGCATTTAGTCGTTCCACTATTTTCACGTGTTGGTTTTGGCATTCAAGCATTAATCTGAGGGCGCGGTTCTTGACTTCTGAGTGGCTCAAGTGAACCGAGTGGGCTAGGCCGAGAAGTTCGTCTGATCGGCGATACCAGTCATGACTTAATGCGACTGCAGACCAAACTCGAGTAAGTAGTTCAGTTTGAATGATTTCTTGAATCACGATCTCTAAAGACGCCCAGGGATCGTGGTTGGGTTGGGGGTTTTGGATGTCTTTTTCAAACATCTTGATTGCCGTGATCCAACGTTGAGATCGATCTTTAGACGCAGTCCAGTAGGACGAAGCAACCAATAGTGATTGGTTTTTATTTGCATAAATGAGAGCGTCCGAGTTGGTAGCGATCCAACTTCCAAGTTCTGCTAAGCAGCGAGCGTGCATTTTAGTATGTCGATCAAAAAAATAGTTTTAGTTCAGCGTTCTGATCGCTTCTATTGCACTTGCGGTGCCAAACTTAAATAAATCTGGAAACTTGTTGGTATCCCGTCCTTTATATAAAATTCCCGTTAAACAGTTGTAAAACGGTGTGGTAAAAAATATACGCGTTGCTTGGAAGTGACATGTGCGTTTCATTTTTGCAGCATCGCTTATAAAAACGGTAGCTTACTTGTTGGAAATCCATGGCTAATTCGCCTATCTCTTCGTTTATGGAGCAGCAGTTTCTGCACTTCAACGCCCGCGAGACGCTTAGTGCGGCGAGGGCTTATCGAAAGCATCTCGATGGCGGTGGAAAAATGTTGGTTAGTCTCGGAGGCGCGATGAGTACCGCCGAGCTCGGAATTTCGTTGGCTCGAATGATTCGGGAAGACAAAGTTCACGCGATCAGTTGCACAGGCGCGAATCTGGAAGAAGACGTTTTTAATTTGGTCGCTCACGATGAATATCGCGTCGTTCCGAACTATCGCGACCTTTCACCACAAGGTGAACAGGAGTTGCTCGACGCTGGTTTCAACCGTGTGACAGACACATGCATTCCTGAAACGGTAATGCGTCATATTGAAGACAATTTTATGGCGATCTGTGCCGAAAACGCGGCGGCAGGTAAAGGGCTGTTTCCCTTTGAGGTATTCTTTCGGCTGTTCGAAGAGAAAACGCTCGAACCGCATTTCCAGATTCCTCGGGAAAACTCTTGGCTGTTAGCGGCTTATGAGAAAGGGATTCCAGTTTATTCACCCGGGTTTGAGGATTCGACCCTAGGGAATATTTTTGCCGCAAGAGTGATTGAAAAGAAAATCGCTAGTCATTCGGCGATACGAAGTGGGACCGAACAGATGGAGCACTTGGTCAATTGGTACATTGAAACCGACAAGGAATCGCCGATTGGTTTTTTTCAAATTGCTGGTGGAATCGCTGGTGATTTTGCAATTTGTGCGGTCCCAACCATTATTCAAGATCTAAAAAAAGACATTCGACTCTGGCAATATTTCTCGCAAATCTCAGATTCGACGACGTCTTATGGGTCTTATAGTGGAGCGGTTCCTAACGAGAAAATCACGTGGTGCAAATTGGCCGTAGACACGCCCAAGTTCATGATCAATTCGGATGCGTCAGTGATCGCTCCGTTGATCTTTGCCTACGTCTTGGGTGATTGAAGATGAGGCGGGTATTCGAGTTGCCGTGGAATCACCACAGTAGACGAGAACTTTTCAGGGGATCGTTCCTAGCGAACGACTGGATTTCTCGCTGCATTTCGCTCCGGCAAGACCTCATGCGTTGAAAACACTGTCCATACGGGCATGTGATCTGAGATATGTTTGGCGTCGTCTCTGCTCAAACGATACTCTTCCATCAAATTCATTACCCCTGCTTGGCCAGTGAACTCAGCGGTCAATTGGTGATCGAAGACGATATTGTCGTAGGCCTTCGTCATGGCGGTGTTGGTTTTCCATTGTGGTGGAAGCGCGGCGTGCTGTTGTCGCATCCACTGGTAGCGAGCGTACTTGTGCGGTTCGTCGTTGAAGTCACCCAGTAGAATGAAATCATCTTCTTGCGGATGTTGTTGGTAAATTTCGGCAAGAATCGGTTGTAACGCCACAAACTCTTGGTGTGCATCGTCGGGGTCGATGTGGACATTCATCAGCGTAAAAGTAAATGGTTGTAAGTTTGGAGCGACCGACTTGCAGCGAAACTGGCTGACATAGGGTGGCCGGTGCATGATGTTTGCGCGGTCGATCGCTGCGTAACTGTTCCCTACAATTTCGATCGTATTGGTGTCGTAGACGAATACGCTCTGCTCAAAATACCGCGTGGTTTTTCCAGCAACCACGTAGCCTTGTCGTGGACCGACTGCTGCTGCGTAAGCAGACCCGTCTTGATTGATGTAAGACAAGAACTTAGGAATCACTGTTTGGTCTTTATCGCGAAGTTCTTGAATTGCTAAGATGTCGAAGCGGCGCGCGATATCGACTAAAGCACCGACAACTGCTGGTTTGCTCATCTTCGTTTTGCCGAGCTGTTGGATATTGAAGGAGCCAATGATGATTTTTTGGGACGCGGCGTCGCTGCCGTTTACTGGCCTAGAACTGAGATTCGAATTCTGTGATTGGTTGCGTTGTACAGGCCACCTTTGGTCGGTCGGCTGTTGAGGCAATCTTTCAGGCGCAACTTCGGCCGAATCTGCCAACTGGTTTAAATCGTCGCAGCCGACTTGTGAAAAGATTATTAACCCAGTTACTAAAGCTAGCAGTACGTAAGCAAATTTATTTTGAGTGGCTTGGTTCATTTGTCCGCCTCCCTGCGGAAAATGGTCAACAATCAGCAACGTCTGGTTTGAGGCAGAGTTACCGGACAAGCTTCTGGCGGCGCATCGTGCGGCCGTTGATCTTCGAAGCGAGGCTGGAAACTAGAAGAATTGGGGCTTTAAAGCCAGAGCAGTCGCGATCATTTTAAAGCTGGAGATTCACGTTTCTGGCTCTTGGCGAAACGAAATCTTGACGCCTGTGAGTTGAGTATTACGTGAAATGGCTCTCAATGGGCGCCCCGTGTGAGACTAACCTTTTGCGGCAAGTATCAAACCGTAGAGGTAGGGTTGGGCGGGCAGGTGTGCGAACTGGACACTCGCAAAACCGGCGGCTTTAAGTGCTGGTTCCAGATCGCGCGGGTGGTGCATACTGCCAGGCGTGTGGCGTAAGCCGTACTCAAGTTCGACCACTTCACGGTATTCTTCGCCCGCTTGTTGGCCGGGAAAGATATCAATGATCGCTAGCTCTCCGCCTCGTTTGAGTAGCAATGCACCTAGTTTTTTCATGAGGGTAGCGGTTTCGTTAAGCGGCGCAAGGTGAATTTTTTTATGGATAATTACCAGGTCGAATGTTGGTTGAGCAACCATGGCAGACTCGTCGTCGGCTGGTGTGTCGGCTAAATCAATCACCTCTACATTGCGCCACTGTTGGGCTTCGATCAACGCCGTTCGTGAAAGAATCTGTACGCTTTCGCAGGTAGATTTAGCACGGGCGATCTCAGGTTTTGTGTCTACCAAAGTCAACCTAGAAGTTGGATCTGCATGAGCCAATGTGGCACCAAACACAGCAGAACCACAGCCAAGCTCTAGAATGTCTAAGCCTGTTCGCGAGCGACCGATGTCTAATGCCTGCGCGACCACCAGTGCAGTTGGAGTGAGCATCCACTCTTGGGATGCTTGTTGGATCTGGTAGTCCATGTTTGCCGAAGGCGCTTCGTCACCGTCGGTTTTGATGGGTTGCCCCGTTCGTACGTGCTGGACAAGTTGTTGCCAATACGAATCGCCAAAGTCAAAGTACATTGCTGGGATCAACCGAGCGAGCGTGGATAACGCAAAGTCATCATCGTACTGTTCGATTAGTTCGCTACGAGCGATGACTTTCATCAAAGCGGTAACTTGAGCTGGTTGGGCATTGATTTCAGCAGCTAGTTGCTCGGCGGTACGTTGCCCTGCAATCAGTGCTTTGAAAATCCCCAGTTCATTGGCCGCGCGGATTGCGTGGGTTAGGCAGGCCCGGTTTTTCAGTGTGGTAAAGTCGGAAATGGTTTTGTTTTGTGATGATTCAGACATGCGGAAATTATTGCGATTCGGTAAAAAGTCACAAGGGAGTGAGACCGCGCGAGCAACCCCACCGAATGAGATACTGCCGAAAAGTTCAAGTCGTTTGGGTGGGGTTGTATTTGGCTTTGAATTGGGTGGTTTTATGGTTGAGTGCATGTACGCTATTTTTTTATAGCTTAGAATATTTTTATAGCTTAGAATCATAACTCGTCTCGATTTTTCTTTGTTATTTCACTTCCGGAAATTACATGCCTTTAATTGAAACTAGACCCGAAGATCCTGAAGACCGTCAACGGAGACCGAGTGGTTTTGCTCAAGCGTTGATGATGATTCTCGCTTGGGTGGGCGGGGCTGCTGCGGCGGTTGTGGCTGCGTTTTGGATTTTAGAATACGTGCAACCTGATCAGAAGGTTGAGCAAGACGACGTGAATCAGCCAGTGGCAGTGAGCGTAGACAAACCGAAGAAGTCTTATCCAAGGGTTAAGCCTAAGTCGGCGCCAATTAAGCCTAAGTCGGCGCCAATTAAGCCTGAGGTTACGGAGCGAGCAAAGGTCGATCGTCGAAATTTCCAACCCCCGACGACGCCCGGGTTCATGTACCGCTATTATGTCAACCAATCGCTTCGAATGCAGGACTTTGGAAAGGTAACGACACACCGACAAGGTATGGTGTATGACCGTGATGCCTTGGCACAATTAAAAGAAGCAACTGGCTTGCAGTTGGAAGGGTTTTGGGAGACGAAGACAGAGCAGGCATGTGACTTCACACTGGATTCAACCAATAGAGGTCGGCTCTGGATTGATGGTCAGTTGGTTTTGGACAACACGGCTCTGGTTCAACCTGGCCCAATCAATGGAACACGAACGATCCAGCCAGGCATTCATAATGTTCGGGTCGAATGTATGCCAGTGACACAAGGACACAGTGTTTCGCTAAGCAGATTTCAATTGGATGTCGCTGGAGCCGGAAGTTCGAACCGAATAAATCTAGATCAGTTATTACGGCCCTTTGAATCGCCGAATCCTAGTTCGGATGAACGTCTGCAATACGAATTGGCAAAGTATCCTACGAAAGAAATGGTTACGGCTATTTTGCCCGAGGGTGGTCGGCTGTTGGCTGGGTTGGCCGTTAGCGCACAGGCGGATGGCCGAGTCGCAGGTGTTAAACCGATTTATCTAGGCGAATCTGGCCTCTTGGCGGGCGAGACGCTTGGTAGTGAGCTTGGAGAATGGACTACGGTGGTCGCCAAGCCAGGGTATGCCATTTCTGAAGTTCAGTTCGAGGGAGTTGATTTGGCTGTTGACGTTCGACCAGAGTTTATGAGGATCGGCGATGAATCATTGTTGCCAAAGGGTGCCTACACTCAAACGCTTGCTGGTGATCCAGTGCGAGTAGAAATTGACGCTACCAAACAGCCAGTGATCGATTTGCAAGGTAGCGTATCAGAAAAATTGAAATTGTTTGCAGTTGAAGCAGTGCGAGCGAAAGTGCCGACTGATCAAAAACATCAAATGCTTACGTATTTAACCGAGGGTTTTCCCTCGCCAGCAGGACTTAAGGAGATACCACGCTCTGGTACTGTGAAGAAGGAGTTGCAGAAGCTGATGAATCAATCAGCTGCCCGTCTGTCAGGCAAGAAAGGTTATGCTCTGAAAACGCAAATGACGGATTTGGCGAATTTGATTGAAACGGAAGCTCGTAGTAACGTTGATTCAGATGAACAGTTTGTGATGTTGTTGGAGGCGAGGCGTTTGCATGTAGCGGCTGGGAATTTCAAGCCAGCGTTTAAGATTATGAATGAGCTGGCGCAAGAGTTTGAGTATGACTATTGGAAAGATCGATTGATGCTGTTTTCAGATACGGCAACTCGGGCGAGTAAAAATTCTGCGCTTCAAAAAGCTGTGGCCGACGAGCTGGAGCCAGCGATCGCCGACGCCCGAAATAAGTTTGAATTTGAAGCAGCGAAAAAGTTGGCTGCAGGCGGAAAAGTACTAGCCGCCAGCATGCAGAATGAAGTTGATTTCAAAAAGTATCAACAGCAATTGAAAGAGTTTGAGCGGTTGGCAAAAGTCACCAAACAAGCGCGTCTTGCCGCTAAGAAGCTGATTGACAAACCGGATGATCAAAAGGCGAATCGAAGTATGGGGACCTTTTTTCTGATAGTGTCCGAGGATTGGGACGCTGCAATGCAGTGTTTTGGTCGTAGTGGCAACGAAGACTGTGAGTTTATTGCCAAACATGATCGCGACTTTACGGGAGACGATGCTGAGATTGCAGAAAAACTCGCTGACAGTTGGAGGCGAGTTGGTAAGAAGGTTGATATGTTAAAGAGTTTGGCAAATGAGCGAGCAGAAACGATTCTGACGCAATCGGAAAGTAAAGTGAACAAGTTCATGAATGATCTTGGGTCTAGAGAGTAGCGAGAGCAAAAAGCTGCGAGAGACAGCCGGTGGGCGTCTCTCGCAGTCGGTCTTGCTAGTTTCGTTTGATATGGCAAACGAAAACAGTTATTTCCAACCGCTGTGGGTTCTCGATCGACGAAGCACCGACCTGCGCAGTGTGCCACCAAGACTGTACTATAGTTCTGGTAGTGTTTTGCTCGCAGCACAATGAAATGTTCGTCTGGTAAGTGACGTCACGATGTGCACAAAAAAAGCACCGGCAATTTGCCGGTGCTAAATTTTAAAAAATCAGAATGCTTTCACCAACGGTGTATATTGCCGCCGGTTGTTCAGTCGGATCATTAGTTGTTTGCGTTGGACGCTGGCTCGGTATCGTCATCATCATCATCAGCGGCAATAGCGATTGCAGTAGCCGTACCTGCGAGCGAAGCAATGGTTACCAAGCGAGAAAGGCCGCCGGCTCCTCCAGCGACGCCGCCGCTTCCTCCAAGGAATCCACCGCCACCTCCACCAAGAAATCCACCGCCACCTCCACCGCGAGGGCCAAGGACGTTGCCGGATACGCTACTAAAGTTGCCATTTGCGCCACCGTAGCCGCCGCAAGCTCCGCCACAGCCGATTGACTCAGAGGCGTATTCGACAGGGGATAAGGTTGCAGCTTCCATCGGAAGTTGTTGGATTGTTGGATCGCATGGGCAATCTTCTGCGAGTGGAACACACAGTTCAGCCGGAACTTGCTGGAAGGAGACCATTTGCATTGGTTTGCTGATGCCAATGGCTTCGATTCGCATTGCGGCCATGCCTGCGTCTGCGGTAGCAACTAAGTCGTAAACGCCAGCTTTAGCGTCTGGAATTGTGAACATTCCTTCGCCATCGATTTCGATTTGAGCAATCGGTTTGTTGTTTTTCAGCAAGTGAACGGTGGTTCCGGTGATGTTGTTTTCATTGGCCAGTGAAACAACTTGCCCACGAATGTTACCATTGATGATGCGAACTTGTTTTGCGACTGGGGTGCCAGATAGTGGTGCGGAAACTTGCTGAGTGCTGCTTCCTGTGCCTAAGCTGGTCCAAATTTGCTTTGGCAATGCAGTTGCGACTAAGGATTTAACACCTTGGTAGGACGTTTGAATAGTTGATAGTTGGATAAAGTCGTTGGCATATTGACTGTCAGCACGATCGACCATGATACCTTGAGCTGCCAGTTGGTTTTGGCCAGCGACTACTATTGAGTATCGGCCAGGAGCCATTTGCGAGAGCACGAATTCGCCGGTTGAATTGGTTGTGGATTGATGCACAACCTTATTATCTCGCATTGCGTAGACGCTGATGTTGCTTGGATTGACTCCAGTGACCGTGACCTGTCCGTTTAAGTTGCCCGCTGTATCCAAAGAATAATGGTAGGCGTCTTCGGTGGTCTGAGAAAAGCCAACTTGGGCACTTGATTGGCCAACTAATGTTGAGGCCACGATAGCGACTCCGAGCCCAATACGTTGCAGGTTACGTGAGACGCTGGCTGGAAGGTAGTTTTTGAAATATTGCATTGATACGAGTCTCGCGAAGGGCAGAACATTCTGGGTTATTTCCATACAACTACCGTTTAGTCATAGTGGGAACCCGAGCACTCAGACTTTCGGCAGCTGAAATGGCCAGCGTCCAATTTTGTTAGCAGCGACGGAAGAAACGTGAATATCGGCAAGGCTTAACATTACCGGCGAATCGAGTTGTGATTTGGTTCAGCGAGAGTCTATTTGACAACAGTGCTATCAGTTTGATGACATTTTTGCGGTCGAACGAACACAGCGGTAAACGCTAGCGCAGCTTGGATTTAGCTATGTTTGCTGGATTTGAGGCCTGTTATCCGTTTCGCGATGGAACTCAAAGTTAATTCTGAACCTTTGGCGTGGCAATTGCGTTATAGGGGGTTGTCAAACGAGTCGGCTTCGCAACTTCCAACGCAAGCCAGTGACGACTCGAAATCAACACGGAACACAATTGAGTGAGCCTTAGAGTGGCCACCAAAAAGTTTCAGAATAACAAACAATGGAGTCAGTTATGTTTTTGATCTTAACTCAAGTGCTTGTCTTTGGTGGCGGAATTGCTACGGCTCTGTTTGTAGTCACAATTGTTGGTTCGGAAATCAAAGCCGATCCGATTGTAGGATAGTCATTGCTGCTGTTGTTGCACTGCGATGAGTTGATGGTGTGGCTATTCTTCTTCGTAGAGTTCGGGGAAAACTTCGGCGGACAAACCCTGACGTTTAATTTGCGAACGCAGGCGGGATACAAAGTCGAACTTAAAATTTGCGACCTGTTGTTCGGTGATGCCCAGTTCCTTTGCGGCGACTTTGTTTGGGGTGCCACGAACGAATAGCATTTCGATGCATTTAAGTTTTGTCCAGTCCGATTTGTTTTGCCATTTTTCTACTTGGGCGGCAATTGCTTCGGTGATCGCTTCTTCTTCTAGATTTTTTCGTTCAACACTGCGGGCGATGCTACTGGCTGGTCGGTCTTGGCCGGGCAGGTGCCACTGCATACCGGTGTCACTGGATCTGTTAGATAGCGGGATTGTAGGGCGGCGTCCTTCACGGCGCATGTGATCAGTCAATTTGTAAGCGCAGATGGAAAACAGATAACTCTCTAAAGGTCGGCGACCATCGTAATTTGGCAAGCTATTAAGAAATCCAATGAAGGCTTCTTGCACGATGTCTTCGCTTGCGCTGCGGTTAGACAGGCGGCTGTTGACGAACGCCAGTAATCGACCTTCGTAGCGAGCAATTAGTTCTGACCACGCGTCTGTTTCTCCCGATCGAATACGGCGAATCAGTAATCGATCTACTTCGTGTGTACGCTTCATCAATGGTTTCTGGTTGGTGCTGTTTGACCAAGGGGTGAGGTGCCTTGGCCTAGATTTAGGTACTCGAATCTAGGTGTTTTTTAAAAAGGGTTGTCGATCTACTTGGGGAATTTCTTTAAGAAAGATCCGAGTTGAGACTCATCGACGCTGACTTCAGGCGGGGCTTCTGAGCCGAGGTTGATTTGGAAATCATCAATGAGCGAGGGCGAGTCGTCGTCGGTTTGTATTTTTCCGACGAAGCTTACGGGGGAGACTGCGTTATCGTCTGGTAAATCGATATTGATCGCACTGATTTGCTCAATTGGCGGTTTGTTGGTGGATGAGCTACTGCCTAGGTTGATTGGCGTTTCGGCTGTACCGGAGGAGGGGGCTTGAAGGGCAGACAAATGTGGGGCTGTTATTGGTTGCGTGGGAACGCTGACGGTTTGCGAGCTATGTAAAGGCTGGTTGGGCGGCGATTCAATTTCTGCTGGGGATGCATTCTTCGTTGACGGCGCATCTAGCGGGCCGATTTCGTCCGGATCGAAAGAGTCAATTTCGCTGATAACCGAACGGGGCAAGCTGGTTGCCGCATTGTCGAGCATTAGTTCATCGCCGGATCGGGAATCACTAGTATAGTCGGCGGAGACCTTTGGGGCTAATGGCTTCGTGACAGCCGGATTAACGCAAATAGTTTGTGTGGACTCAGGAAGTTGGCTAGGTAGAGTTTCTGTAGACGATCGATCGATTTCGTAAATGGCTCTAAAAGTAATGTCCCCCAATGTTAACAACTGGTTGGGCGCGATGATTTGCTCGGATTCGATTCGCTTATTGTCGACAAAGGTACCGTTAAGCGACCCCAGGTCTTTGACACATAGTTGCCCGTCGCGTTCGAATAGCTTCGAGTGAGATCGGCTGACGAGTGCGTGGGGAATTGTCAGATCTGCTTCTTTGCCTCGACCGATAATCGTGGGGAGTCGCAGACGGACCTCTTTTGCTTTTGCGTTACCACCTACGACGACTAGTTTTGCTTTAAGCATATTTATTCCCTTTATTTTTTAAGGTCAAAATTTGTCTTGCTTCAGTACTGTAAGCAGCACTCTGAGAGTGGCCACAGGAAAAAACGGTCTTGGTGCAGGTTAAGTTGTTGCGTGTTTTTAGGTGGCTTGATAATTTGGATGTTGCCGATTGGTGAGACTTGGTTTTTCCGCCAAAACGTCCAAAGTCATTTAATTAGTCTATAAAATTTGCCGAGAATACTCAAACGTTTCGGGTCGGATTGAACAAATATCGTTTTAAGAAACCCCTTGCAAAGGGAGTGGTGATATCTATAATCCGGGCTCACTGATTAGGGTTTTGAGCCCCGAACAGCTAAAACGCGGGTGTAGCTCAGTGGCTAGAGCGTCACGTTGCCAACGTGAATGTCGTCGGTTCGAATCCGATCACCCGCTCTTTTGAATTAGGAACGCTCGTAGTAAATCTACGAGCGTTTTTTTCGTGTTTTTTGTCGGTTTCAATGCTTGTGGGTTCGGCTACAATGTTGGCCTTCAAATTTGACCATTTAGGAACGAACGTGAGTACTGAAGTCCAAAACGAAAAGCAGCAGTTAAAGCTGGAAGTAGACATCAATGAAACCAGCGCCTGCGGTCGACACATCACAGTGACGATTGGTCGCCAAGAAGTTGAGCGATACTTCACTGAGCAATTCGATGACCTAGTGCCTAAAGCTGAGATTCCAGGCTTTCGTCCTGGCAAGGCTCCTCGAAAGCTCGTTGAAAAGAAATTTCGTAAACAATTGACTGATCAGGTCAAAGGCCAACTAATCATGGATAGTTTGGCCCAAGTTAATGAGAGTGAAGATTTCTCCGCGATCAGTGAACCGGATTTGGATTACGAACAGGTTTCGATTCCTGATGATGGTGACTTCAAGTACGAATTCAACATCGAAGTTCGTCCTGAATTTGATTTGCCAGAATATAAGTCACTCAAGCTTGAGCGGCCAGAATACGAATTCACCGACAGCGACATCGAGGATCATATCACGAAGATGTCAAAGCAGTTTTCAACACTGGTTCCAGTCGAGGAGCCAGTTGCTGCGGGTGATCACGCGATCTGTGATGTCACCACTTCTTACGATGGTGAAACCATCTCAACTCATGAAGAAGTTACTCTACAAGCCTTGAGTAAACTTGATTTTGCCGATGGTACGATTGAAAACTTCGATAAACTATTGGCTGGTGCAACTGCTGGTGAGACGAAGAAGACCAAGGTTGAACTTAGTAGCTTTGCTGATAATGAAGAGCTTCGCGGCAAAAAAGTGGACGTTGAATTTGAAATTTTGGACGTCAAACGTATTGAAGTCATGCCAAATGACGAAGTTGCTGCGGCGGTAGGATTAGGAAGTGCAGAAGAGTTAAACACTGCGATCCGTAACATGCTTGAGCAGCGTCTTGAGTATTCACAGCGACAAACGATTCGTGATCAAATCAGCGGTGCATTGACGGAGTCGGCTAATTGGGATTTGCCTTTGGATTTGCTTGAGCGTCAGGCCAGTCGCGAAGTGCAGCGTGCTGTGATGGAAATGCAATCGAGCGGTTTCTCGCCACCAGAAATCGTGGCTCGCGAGAATGAACTTCGTAAGAACGTTCATGAGAAGACGGCCGTAGCGTTGAAAGAGCACTTTATCCTTGAGCGAATCGCCGAAGAAGAAGGCGTCGAAGACTCACCGCAGGATTATGAGATGGAGATCATGAAGTTGGCGGTTCAGCAACGTGAATCACCGCGGCGAGTTCGCTCGCGGTTGGAGCGGAACGGCCAAATGGATGCTTTGCGGAACATGATTATCGAGCGCAAAGTGATCGACATTATCACCGAGAGTGCTACGATCAGTGGTACTAAATATGAGCAAGAAGCTGAAAACGATACAGCTTCGGTCAACTTGTTCTTTGGTGGAAGCAAGACTCTTATTCCGGAAGCGAAATACGAGGGCGGTGATGCTCCAGCGATTCCAGGTACTGAAAAAGACAAGTAATTAAGATGGATCAAAGCCCGCTGTAAATGTGGTTTTGGTTTCGATTTGAACATGAATAAAGCTTGGTCATTTGGGCCAAGCTTTTTTTGTTGGCTGTAAAGGCTCGTTTTTGAATCGGCTAAGCCCCTGCTTTTTTCCCATCGGAGGTCTCGGTGGGCTGGTTCAAGCTAGCGAATGGTCCACAGTGTGCCGTTTAATCCACACTTTGCTCAAAGTAACCCTAGCCATTCGAATCGTTCCGGTAAGCAGTTAAACATGCAGTTCGGGCTTATTCCGCCTTGTCTATTGACGGTGTTATCGATAGCTTTAACTTCTCAACGAGGTCTGGTCGATATCCGGGCCATAGCCAACATTCGTGTTTAAGGATTTCGTCTTGAGCGATTTACCATTTCAACAACCTTTTGAATCAACCTTTGGTGGCACTCCCATGCGAGAAACCAAATTCCAAGACCCACTATCCCAGCTGCAAAACTCGTACTCGGCAGCTTCTTCCTATCAACGCCAACGTCAGATGACGCTTGGCGATTTGCTGCTGGAAAACCGAATTGTTTTCTTGCAGGGCGAGATTCATACGGGCAACGCCAACGAGCTAGTCATGAAGCTGTTGTATTTGCAAAGTGAAAACAAGAAGAAGCCGATTAACTTTTACTTGAACTCTCCAGGTGGAGACGTGGTGGCTACGATGGCGATTTATGATGTGATGCAAATCATGTCATGCCCGGTCGCAACTTTCTGCGTTGGCCAAGCGGCCAGCGGAGCGGCCGTTTTGTTGGCTGGCGGCACCAAAGGCAAACGATTTTGCTTGCCTCACTCTCGTGTCATGATCCACCAGCCTCACGGTGGCGTCAGTGGTCAGGTGAGCGACATCGAAATTCAGGCGGAAGAAATCCTTCGCAATCGTACCGTGCTGAACGAGATCTTGGCCAATCACACAGGCAAGACCGTTGATCAAATTGCAAAAGACACCGATCGCGATTTTTTCTTGACTGCCGAGCAAGCCAAGGATTACGGTTTGGTTGACGAAATTACGATCGTTACCGGCCGTGACAAAGACAATGATGATGACGACGAGGACGATGACGAGTAATCGTTGCCTTGCCTGATTCGCCAGCAAACGCTGCTGGCAAATTTTTCCCCATACAAAAACCACGGTTTCGGAGCCCAAGCGATGCCAATCGTACCTTACGTTGTTGACAATACTGGCCGCGAGGAACGCGTTTACGACATTTATAGTCGCCTTTTGAAAGATCGAATTATCTTTCTGGGCCAGCAGGTCACCGCTGACCTAGCGAATTCGTTAGTCGCGCAGATGCTGTTCTTGCAGTCAGAAGATCCTAAAAAGGACATTCACCTGTACATCAATTCGCCCGGCGGAAGCGTCACTGCAGGCTTGGCGATCTACGACACGATGCAGTTTATTAGCTGTGACGTGGCAACCTATTGCATGGGGCAAGCGGCCTCCATGGGAGCGATGTTGCTGACTGCCGGTGCGGCTGGAAAGCGTTTTGCTTTGCCTAACGCCAGTATCATGATTCACCAGCCACTGGCCGGTATGCAGGGGACTGCCGAAGAGATCATGATCCATCGCAACGAATTGCGACGAGTCAAAGATCGCTTGAATAAGTTGCAAGTTTTGCACACAGGTAAGACGCTTCAGGAAATCGAAGATAACACGGATCGCGACAACTTCATGTCTGCCGAAGAAGCGCTCGAGTTTAATTTGATCGACAAAGTAGTGAGTCGTTTGGAAGACACTGGCCAGTAGTCTTTTGCATTGATTGGCGAACAGCTGGTTTACCAAACAACCGTATTAAATAAAACGCAGGCTCGATTGTCGAGCCTGCGTTTTTTATTAATTACGAACGCGTTATCGGACTGGGCGCCATTTTGGTTGGTCGGGGTGGTCGGTAGGCTTCGTCACTCGAGCAGTATCACCTGATCGTTTTTTCCGGTAATCGCGGTCGTTCGATTGCGAGAACTTTGCCCCGCGATTGTAAGTTCCGTTTGGTTGCCAAGCCTCTTTTGCCTGCTGTCGGCTGTCCGCAGACGATGGGGCTTCTGCCTCTAGTGACTCTACTTCGGTATTCACGTAATCGCCTCCATCACCCCAGCGAACGTCGTGCTGAGTCCAATTGATAACTGTTGGGTCCTCTGGTGAGTATTCTTCCGTTGGTGGTTCGATCAGGACATCGCTGGAGGTAGTCAAAGTGCGCCCGTCAGCAGTGACGAACTGTGCGTGTACCAGCAGGCGGGATCGTTGTGGCACGGATTTGTCCCAAGGGAGGTGAAGGAGAATGCCGTCGGTTTCTTTATGTTCGTCGACGAAGAACAGTTCTGTTTCACCGGGAAGGAAACGCCAGAATCCAACGCGCTGCCGCTGCTTGGGGTCAATTAGGCTGACCGTTAGTTCGCCAGCTTGAAGTACAATTTGGCCACTGGAGTCTTTGGTTTGTAGCAACAAGTTCAGTCCTTCGTCGCCGGGAGAATTATTGACGTCCTGCCCCGTAGTTACCGAGCGATTGACAATGATTTCGGTGGCGGTGCTTCGGCTAGTTGCTGCATTTCGAGTGTTAACGTGGCCACGGCGGAGTGTTGTCGATGCTTGAACCGCTGGGGTGGATCGTCGGTTTCGGCTTGGCAGTTTCAGTTCGAAATCGTTGGTTTTGTTTTGCCTGTTATTTGGAAGCGGCAAGTCTTCTGGGTTTGGATTTGAGTGCGGCAGTGGCTCAGGAATGGCTCCCTCGAGTGATTCGATGACTGAGCTTTTTTGGTCGTCTGATGGAAGGTCGGAGTTTTGAGTTGGTTCAATCGATACGCCTTGAGGAGCATTCAAATGCGTTGAGGAGGATTCGACGATGACGCCCGGTGCTGGTGAGTAGTTGTAAGCGGGGGTGTCACCGTAAATTACACTCTCAGATGGATAGGATTCAATGTGCGTTTGGTCAACATGTGTTGAGTAAACTCCGCCGTCAGTGATGAATTCTCCGTCGGAGATAATTTCTTCGTTTAGAATCACGTCATGGTAGTTTGAAGTTGAACTATAGAGGGTTTGGTCGATTGGTTCGCCAGTATATTCGTGCAAGCGCAATGCAGTCGATTCGTACTTCGATTTGAGGGCTGCGTACTTGTCTTCGATGTCTAGTATTTCGGCCCGCATCAACGCCGTTTCACGTCGGCAACGTGGGTCAGCATTGCAGCCGATCGAAATTATTAAGAAACCGAAGCAGAGGGCGATTAATAGTTGGCGCAAACCGATCGGCTCAGCAGCGCGTGCCGGTTGATTGATAACAACTAAATTCATGGCAGTTGACCAGGGGGGATCAAACGTTGAACCTTAACCATGGCAAATGGTCGTTCGGCGCGAACATGTCGGGCCCTCGGTTCAAATTAATAGTTGTTATTAGGAAATATCGTTTGGGTAGGGCAATGCCAATGTGCGAGTTTGGTGCGGAGTGCCATCATCGTTTGAGATTGCTAGCAGTGATGGTGTGGCCAATGATGTGTCAATCACTCTTGGTTTCAAAAAGCCAGCCAACTGAAAGGGCGAATCGGTCTTTTGGTTTCGCTTCCCGAAGTAATTCGTTGAGCAACTCATTTTACCTGGAACGTTTCAGGTCACGCCCCACCCCAATCAACAGGAGCTAGGGATCGCCTGGGCCCTTGAGGACAATCTTACGGATTCTCGCGTCAGCTCAGCAATCTGTACCGCTGTGGATAAGATTCAGAGATTGTTTACAGGCCGCATTGCAAATAACGATGAGATTGGATTGTTGGTAAAGGTTGCAACAGGGGTGTTAGGGAAATCGCATTTTTAAATAAAAAAATGTCAGTTGAAAATCAGCTTGTAAGAACTCTTTTGGCCTAACCCCCGCAGAACAACCTTGAACAAGAAAAGTTGGCGGACTAGAATTCGTAATCTTAGACTCAAAGACAACTTGACCGGAATCACCGACGCCATGAAGTGTAACAAGTGTGCTAAACAAGCGACGTTTCACATCACCGACTTGACTGGAGATGGCGTCCTCGCGTTACACCTGTGTCCAGATTGTGCCAAGCAATACCTGCAAACTGAAGATGGCGATAAAACGGACGCTTCGGCGATGGGCAGTGTACTGGCCAAGCAGATTAGTCCACTCGGCCAAGCTACCGAAGAGATGCAGGATTTGGATTCACGTGAGTGTCCGATTTGCGGGATCTCATTCTATGAATTTCGCCAAGGCGGCCGTTTAGGTTGCCCGCATGATTATGTTTTCTTTAGTGATGAACTAGAGCCACTGTTGCAAAATGTTCATGGTGAAAATGAACATGTCGGCAAGCAGCCTAAGCGAGGTTTCTACGACACTGAATCTCAGACGGAGTTGATTCGGTTGCGCCGAGAGATGAAAGAAGCGGTGGAGCAAGAGAACTATGAACAGGCGTCTAAGCTCCGCGATCAGATCCGTGAGATCGCAAGTAAGGGAGTGGGCGAGTGATTGACAAAGGTGTGATAGATCACGACGTCATTGTTAGCAGTCGCCTGTGTCTGGTTCGTAATCTCGCCGACTATCCTTTCGTTTGCACTTGTTCGATCGAGCAACTAGAAGAGATTCAACTCCTTGCGCGAAAACGGTTGGGCGACTCGCAAGAATTTAAGGATGTTGGCTTTGGGCCTCAGTCCGACGCAATTCAGTTGCAGTTGTTAGCGGAGTTGGCGGCGGTAAGTCAATGTGATGTGGAAGGGCAGAAAGAGCCAGATGCTTCGGTAGTGGATGTGAAGGGATCAATTTCATCGATCGAGATCAATGATGATGATCATTTTCGTATTTCAGTTACGCGAAGCGATGGTGATTTGATGGCGGCTTGGCGAGCGGCGAGTAAGTTGGACGATTTGGTCGAAGAGCGATTCCCGATCGCATTCAGTAAAAAATGGGGTTATTTAACAACCAGCCCTGCTGATCTAGGAACCGCCATGCGGGTCAGCATGACGGTGTTGTTGCCAGGGTTGGTGGCGACCCAGCAAACTGACAAGCTGTTTCGGTCACTTCAGCAAAAAAACCTGATCGCTCGGAGTGCATTGGTGGCTCCGACCGGATCATCGCTTGAGGCAACTGCGACCGTATCGGCGGCTGAGCAGTCGGTTGACTTGTTTCAAATCAGCAATCTAAACACATTAGGTGTCTCTGAAGTTGATTTAATTCGACACATTGAAGAGGCAATGCCAGCGATTGTGAACCTTGAGCGCGAAGCGCGAGCGATTGTTCTGTCTCAGCCTGATTCTAAGATTAGATCGCAGGTTGGCGATGCGGTTCAGCAACTCTGCCTTTTGGCGTTAGAGGGCAAAGACGACCAAGTCCAAATCAACCAGTTGTTGTCACGCGTTCGATATGGAGTTAGTGCAGGGCTAGTTTCTGAGGACGGTGTTAACCGCGTGTTGCAGTGTTTTTTATTGGCCAGTAAACGCACTCAACTTTCGAGTGCCGTATCAAACGAAGAATACGCTGAGGCGGCGATGATTCGAGATCGCATCCGCTTGCTTGAGGATCAGTTGAGTCAATCTGGTATCGAGGGGTGCGGACAATGAGCATGGATAACATTGCCAATCGATGCGGAGAGTGGCTACGTGGTACCGGTCCAGAATCCGATATCGTGATGAGTAGTCGGATTCGCTTGGCTCGTAACTTAGCCGACTATCCTTTTATTCGTCGTTGCAATGATATTGATAAAGCCAATATTGAGTCGACAATTCGCGAACAGCTACTCGCTAATCCCAATTTAAGTAGTATAAATTTTATTAATGTTGCGGAATTGAATTTGCTTGATCGACAGTTGTTGGTCGAACGTCAATTGATCAGTCGTGAGCTTGCGAATTCCGAGGGGGCTCGATCCGTCGCGATCGACAAATTGGAGCGACTAAGTCTGATGGTCAACGAAGAAGATCACATGCGTTTACAGGTGATCAAAAGCGGCTTGGATCTTGGTGGCGCATGGGATTTAATCAATGACTTGGATAATGAAATTGAATCCAAGCTGTCTTATGCTTACAACAAGCAACTGGGTTACTTGACCGCCTGTCCAACCAATGTGGGAACTGGCATGCGAGTTAGCGTGCTGGTGCACCTGCCAGCGTTAGTCATTACCAAGCAAATCGAAAAGGTCTTTCGTAGTGCTCAGAAAATGAACTTGGTGGTTCGTGGGCTCTACGGCGAAGGTTCTCAGGCGATGGGTGATTTCTATCAGGTAAGCAATCAAGTCACGCTTGGTAAGTCAGAAAAGGATTTAGTCTACTTGGTCGATGATGTGATTGACAAAGTGCTCAAGTATGAGCGCAAGGCTAGAGATTTTTTAGTCAGTGAAAAACAAAATGATTTGTTCGATAAAGTAAGTCGAGCCTACGGGATGTTGCAAAGTGCCCAGCAAATTAGCAGCGAAGAAACGATGCATTTGCTGTCGCGCGTGAGGATGGGTGTGTCACTGGGGTTGATCGAAGAGTTGGAGATTCCGGACATCAATCAGTTGTTCATTCGGACGCAACCCGCTCATCTGCAAAAGATCCATTCAAGCGAGTTGGATAGTGACGAACGAAACATTGAGCGAGCGAACTATTTGCACGATCAACTCAAACTCGATAATGGCGACAGCGATGCGCAGATGAACTAATGTCATTTGCGTCCTTGAGAACCACGCTTTGGGGCCGATTGACTTGCTGTTTCAATTGTCGATTTTGATTCAATTGAATGGTTGTCTGGCTTTTTATGCCCGCCGCAGTTTTTACGACAAGCCGGACATAATCGCAGAGGTAAATTTCAATTTAAACTGTCAATTTCGCCGCTAAACAATCAGAGATACAATGAACGATTTGGTTGTTAAGGTCGGCAGTGTATGTGACACCCGTCGTAGTTGGTTCGAAGATACCAAAGACGCTATCACCAATTTGCTGAAGAGTGTTGGCCAGTGAGTTGGGTGTGTGAGACTGTGCCTCTTGGCAGATGCTCAAATACAACTTTTTGTCAAATGAAAACCGTTCTGCCAGTGGGTTGTCGTTCATGTGAGCTAAGAATATGTCGGTGCTCTGCATGACATTCGTTTGGAGTTTTCGTATCTTGTCGGCGAATTGCAAATTCGTTTTTTCATAGTAAGACAGTATGTCCAGCAGTTGAAGAGTTTCATTTCTTAACCGCGCGTGTTCGGTCATCACCGAGTTAGCAATTGCAACCAGATCTTCGTCGTCGGCTGAGGCTTTGGCGGTTTTTGCGAGCCAGACACGGGTTAGCATTTCGCTGATAAAAATTTCTTCGGCGAGTTGGGTGTATTGCTCCCAAGCGTTTCCGATCTTCTCCATATCTGGCAGTTGGGGACGTAGCTCAGCCAGAGCACGTTTCCAGCGTTGTTCACGGCACTTGGAAAGCCCCCAGTAAGAATTAGTGAAATGGGCTGATAAGTCAGCCAAAGGCACTAAATCAACGATTGGTTGAGATAAAATCGCGACAAGCTGAATTGATTGAATGGCGTGCATAGTAGTTTCCCAAAGAGTGTTTCCACTAGGCGGAAGCACGCACGAGGCCAAACAGAATTGCCGTGTTTTTTCATGAAATTCAGTCGAAATGATGCGTAGTTACCACATGCGCTGCTAAACGTGTTGCAATTAAACTACAAGATTACCATTTGCAACAATGGTTTCGGAGCCTTGATGCGATGGGTTGTGGTGCATAAGTCGTAACTGGTTCTACGTTGCTTTGTTATCGCTTCTTTCGTCATCATTAGGCCGAGCATCTGCCAGCCACTGGTCGGTGCTCTGCGGGTCGGCCAAGCGGCACATCTCTTCGAGCTGATCAGCGATCGCGTACAAATCGTCTCGCCATTGGTCATGCGAAATATCTGCCGGGCATAGTTCTACCATCTCGTCAATTAACAGCACCAGTCGCAACAAGTGTCGGAACACAATGCCTTCTTGTTGTTGCAGCTTGTTGCCAGTGATGTACTTGTTAAAGTCCGTTCCGTACTGCAACGCTTCGCCAGCAACCCATACGGGGCTGATCCGTAAATCATCAACCGACGGGAAATCGTATTCAAACAATCGCTGAAGTTTACGTGGCAAGGTCAACAACGGAACGAAATCCTCTTCGGGGATCCATCCACGGTCTTCTTCTTCATCTTTGGGTAGGGCACCAATTTCTTCGGCGGAGGCCAAACCCAAAGTCAATAGTTTTTCGTCCAAACGAGTTGTCGCCAGCGGCCCTGGAGGGAGTTCTTCGTGGGGCGGAATCCGCGTTGTTTTTCCGAGTGACCTCGATAGTTCTAGTAAGCTTTCCAAGGCCATGATGCGTTCGTTGCGATCGGCGATGCCCAGATGCTTCATTAGGAACACTGCGTATAGCGGGTGTACGCCGCGTAGTTTTAGCAGGTCGTCCAACGCTTCGGTCGGCGTTGCGGTGGCGGGTTCGTAATCGGATTCGTCTTCGGCAGGAGTGGATTTCTTTTTGCTGGAAGGTTTGTCTTTGCCAGTTGGCTCAGTTTCGTTGGAACCTTGCAGGCTCGACCCGCCCAATGTCAGGCTGCTGCCCAGCCCTCCACCAAAACTCAGCTGGGATAAGTCCGGCGGCCCGTCTTCGGTTTCCGGTTCAACCGTTTGATCGACTTCTTCTTCGCCGGATTGTTCTTTGGCGATTTCAGCGATCGGCGGTTTCGGGTTCAGCGTTACATAGCCACCTCGCCAAAGCGTGATTAGTTGACGGTTCAAGCGACGTTGAGCGATTTTGAGATCGGCTGGTTTCATTAACCGACCGTTGAGCAATTTACGAATTCGTTTCACATCGGGAGATAGGTCCAGCATGTAGACCAACAATCGCCAAGTGAGCGGACCGCGCGAGGCCAAGTCAGCCGATGGCGCCTCGATTAGTTTTTGGAACTGGGCTTCGGTCCAATACTGTTGTCCCTCGCGTCGTTTTGGCTGTTTCTTTTTGAGGGCTTTCTTTGCTTTGCGAAGTCCTGGGTCTTTGGTGTCGTCGGGGATCGAGTCGTATTTTTCTTTCCACTTCAGGATTTTGACGTCGTCTTCGTGGGGCATCGCAAAAACGTAGCCGCGATCGTCAAACTGTGGTCGGCCGGCTCGTCCAAACATTTGGTGAGCGGACGCGGCTTCGACGACTTTCATTTTGCCACGCGGTCCTTTGAGCAACGTCGGCATCACGATGCTGCGAGCGGGCAGGTTGATCCCGGCGGCCAACGTTTCGGTACACACGCAAACGCTCAGCAGTTTCTTTTGGAATAAGTCTTCAACAATCTGGCGGTATCGCGGCAAGACCCCGGCATGGTGAACGCCGACGCCGCGGATCAAGATTTGCTTGAGCTTCGGGCCGACGCCTTGGGACCAATCGTATTTTTCTAGCTCGTCGGAGAGGGTCTTTTGCTGGGTTTTGTCGACACATTTTTTGCCTTTAAGTAATTCGGCAATTGTCCAGCATTGAGAGCGATTGAAGCAGAACAGTAATGTCGGAGTTTGTCGGGCTTCTTCGACGCCGGAGACCATTTCTTCGATGTGGTCAGGAAGGATTTTGTCATCGACCCAGTGGAACGAAAGCGGTACCTTTCGGTCGTGGCTTTGGACGAGTTTTAAATTGCGGTCGTGAACGCGGTTTAACCAGCTAGCGAATTCCATGCTGTTGCCAACAGTCGCCGAAATCAAAAGCGTTCGGACGTGTTTGGGGAGCATGCTGAGTCCAAACTCCCAGACGATTCCGCGTTCGCGATCGTTGAAGCTGTGGAATTCGTCCATCACGACGGACCAGACGTCGTCGAAATCGAATGCGTCGGTGTCGAGAAGCCGGTTGAGTAAAATCTCTGCAACGACAACCAGAATTTTGGCGCCTGGATTAACTTTGCGATTGCCAGTTACCAAGCCCACGTCGTCGGCCGAGAATCCCCACTTCACGGCCGATTCTTGGATGTCGCGAAATTTTTGATCGGTGAGTGCGATCAATGGCGTTGTGTAGTAGGCTCGTTTGCCAAGGTGTAAGGCTTCAAACAAAGCGGCTTCGGCGATCAGCGTTTTACCGGTTCCTGTGGGCGCGCATACCAAGACACCTTGCTCGGATGTAAACCAAGTCAGCATCGCCTCTTCTTGCACGGGGTACGGTTCGAACGGGATTTGTTCGAAGTAGGCTTCGGCGATATCGTCGCGACGATTTTGCAGGTCGTCGGAGTTGGTTGTGTCGCTGGAAGTAATTTTGATCTCCGGTGCCATCAAAGTGTGGTCAATGTAAATGCTGCTCATGCGGTCAATGAGTCAGTGCTGTCGTGTAATTTTTACAAAACATGCTATCACGGTATAGAGCCTGTGAACTCGTTATTCGTTTCTAGCGTAACGTTGTCATCGCATTAAAAACGATTTCCTGCGGGTATGAGCCGTGTTTTGCGGGGCTTGGTTGTTTTAGTGCGGTCAAAGTTCTGCCATCACTTCCAGCGAGAACTTTTGTTGCGGCAAGGATTCATTCGTTTGGCACCCTAGCTGCAGTTGGAGATTTTCGCCCCCCGTCAATCTGAAGTTAGTTTTATCCAGACGAGAAAACAATGGCTGATCGCAATAAGAATCGAGCACGTAACAAAAACAAAAAACGAGGAGCCATGGGTTTGTTAGTGTTAGAATTACTTGGCGTTGCCGCGTTCGCAATGATATTAACGTTTGCCCAAGGACAACGAGGAACTGCCGGTGCGGCTTCGCAAGTTTCAAACGTAGTCTTGCCAACGGGCAACATTGGAACGGAAGCCATCAGTGACTGGCATTCGCATGATCCGCGGTTCACGCAAGTGATCGGTGACCTCTGGGAAGCTGGATTTTAATCTAGCTTAATCACTGCATGTAATAAGCGATGGTCTGAAAGTGTTGTGTCGACGACGTTGTATTGAGAAAAAGGCGATGGCGTTTCTTGAGTCGCTTGCTGAGCAACCATAATCCAGTCGATGACGGATTGGGGCTGCAAAGTTGAAAAAGTGTAGTCGTTTGCTTGGGGATTTGATTCAGGATAACAGTGGAAGGCTTTGCTTTCAAAAATCAAATCCAATGCATTGCTGGCTCCATCAAGTTGCTTTGATTTTGGGAAGCCAAAGGGAGTCGAATTAAAATCGCCGGCTAGAATTAAACGACCCGCTTCGGGGTTATTGTTCAGTTCCAGAAGTAGATCGACTCCGGCGGCACGTACCACCTCGGACCGATGTTCTAAATGAATCGCCGCCACACGAATCGTTTTGTCAGAGGCGAGTTGCACTGACGCTAAGACGCCGCGTTTGCAACCGACGAGCCAGTCTTCCCAATTCTTTCTTGGTGGAAAGTTGATCACTTGGGCGCCAGTGATTGGGTAGCGGCTGAGGATCGCATTGCCAAACTGCCACGATCCGTAGATGAATCCGAAGTCTAGATTGCGTTGTTCAACGCGGTAGCGGTAGCCGGCTGTTTTCGCGATTGCTGCGGCTTGGTTTTGTCCGCCGCTCCACGTCGAATTGAAATCGATTTCGTTCAAGATCACGATGTCCGCATCGATCCGTTGGAGTTCTGCTGCGATTTCGGCGATGCGTTCTCGTTTCGGTTCACCCAATTCAGACCAGTTACTGCTGGCAGTCCCACGACCGTGGGCAATGTTGAAACTGACGATTGAAAGTTCGCGGCCAAAGTTGCGTTGGATTTCTGCATTGCCACCGCTGTCGAATTGCCGCAGACGGTTTTGCGGTGCTTGAAAACGACTGTAAAGGTACGGGCCAAGACCTAGCAACAGGAGAGCTAGGACTATCCAGCGGAAGAGCTTTTTCGGTTTCCGATTTGGGCTGGATGTTTGTGATTCGCTGGGTGAATTACTTTGCATCCGCAGCTTTCTTTTTTTCCTGTTGTTGGGTGTTGGTTTCTGGTTCGGCCCAGATGCCGAGTTTGTTTGCTTTGGCAAACGCTTCGGCTTCGATAAGTCGCTCGGCTCCGTCAAACGATTCGCCGTTGTGTAGCCCCCAGCCACGTTTGATCAGTTCGACGCCTAGGTTGAATTCGTCTCCATTGAAGTCACCTTTGGTTTTTCCAACTGGAACAATGACATCCACGATCTCGCGCATTACTTCATCGCGGGCAAAGGCGTGGACAGTGACTTGTTTCTCTAAAGCAATTTTTGTCGTTTCTCGTTTGCTTTCGTAATAGCCAGGGTCAGGTGTATCGACCCCGCGAAGCAGCAAATAGTGGGTTTCGTCGCCAGTGACAAACTCAAAGTTGTTTCCTCCCCAAATCTTCGTGATGGTTCCTGTGTAGGTTTGCTCGACGGGGTCTTTCAGCGGTGCAGGAATTGCTCGGGGTAGTGTTTGATCGCAACCGAGGTTGGATATCGTAGCGAAAACGACAAGCATGCTTGCAAGTGGAAATCGCAGACGACGACAGAGAGGATTCATGATAAAACAAATTCTTAGGTCCGAGGCAAACGGCAGGCAGCATTCGCTCAAACCGTTTGTTGATATCAGTTTTCCATTGTAACCCACCTTATCGTATCCATGAACGTCGCCAACTCAATTCGAATCACTTTGCCAGCTAATTGCCTGACAGGATTGTGGATGATTATTTTGTTGGCGGGAATCGTTCATGGGCAGGTCGGTGATCCGGACCTAGCCGCGCCAGCCAAAACCGATGGCGATTTGGATCGGCTGATTACCAAATTGGTGCTGGAGAATATTCCTCATACGTTTACGGATACTAAAAAATGGGGGCAGCAGGCCGAGCGGTTCGATGGTTTCAAGCGCGAACGAGACGGTTTGAAGCTCAGAGTGTCTAAGCGCAAGAAAATGGTCAACCACGGCGATTGGAAGAAGTACAGCGTTTCACTCCGCAATGCCGAAGAGAAATTTTCGATCGCGGTCAACGACATGCGCGAGCTGCCAAATAATTCGGTTGGTTTCAGTGTTGAATTTTTAGCGGACCTAAATGTGTCGGGACGTCAGTCGAAATGGGTTAAAGGTGTACAGCTCTACAGCCTGTCGGCCAAAGGTCATGCACAGGTTCGACTGCGGTTGACGGTCGAGCTAGAAATGAAGACGGATCCGAAGACGTTTCCGCCAGATTTATTATTTGTGCCTAAAGTAACCTCGGCTGATGTGCACTTGGACGAGTTTCGGATCGACCGGGTCGGTAAAGCCGGCGGCGAGTTTGCTCAGCAGCTCTCGCGGCATGTACGGCCTTTGCTTGACGAAAAAATTGAAGAGAAGGAGCAGGGGTTGGTTGATAAGATCAATAAGAAGCTTGCTGCAAAGCAAGATCGTTTGCGTTTGCCAGTTAGTAAAGCGGTTAGTTCGAAGTGGGGCAAGTTGTTAGAAAAGTTTTTGCCTGATTCGGTTAAAGATGATATCGAGTAAAATTTGGTTATCTAGTGAGCGGCTTTTTTCAAAGCTCGAGTAAACTTTGGTTCGAAAACGATTTCGTGTTCAGTTTCCAAATTGATCGCGATTCCGAATTGCCGTGGCAGCGTGGTTAAAAACTCGCGGCCCGAAACGGTAAAGCACTTAAGTTCGTCGTTTTCGTCCAGCGGCACGTCTTTGAAGTACTCGGCGAACGTGCCAGCGTGGTCTTCGGTCGTGAAGCCAACGAGCGTGGGGAAGTTGCCCAGTTCGATGACCAACGCGGACGTATCTTCTTGGTTGCCTTCAGATACGTCGACGCACAAAAAATCGGTTTGTAGGATCGCGGCTGAAATTTCTTCGACCGATTCGTTTTTAATTGCTTCGATAAGTGCGTCGTTCATGTCAAAAACTAGGTCGATTGGTTTTAATAGTGTGCTGCCGGCGTAGTTTCTAACGCTTAAACAGCACGGGGGCAAGGCGAGCGAGTTGGACGCTATATTACAGGTAAGAAATTAACCAAGCTGGCTTTCACCAGCGCAAATCACTGGCTGGAATCACCGTCGTATTGGCCTCATAGTTGGCCCCTAACTGTTTCAGTGTCATCATTGTAGATTATGACTTGCCGCTTTTGTTTGGCTTGTGGGTGTTGGCTAGCTTTCACGAACCGACCTCTTTAAATCGAAGTCTCGATGACCGTTAGAAGTTATCCATGAATGTTACTGAATTCGCCGAGCAGATCGTTTTCGGGAAGACGCTTGAAGAAAAGCTGGCTGCTCCTGGAAGGCTTTCGATCGACCCTAATCGAAAACCCGTTGGCGAGATTGTCGCGCCTGGTCGGCCTTACGGATTGGAAATGCGAACTTCTGGGCATGTTGGGCTGATTCGGCCGCGCGATGACAATCTGGAAAACGAAGCCGAACGAGGCAAACTATTGCACTTTTTGGCGAACCACGAATTATTAGCGACCGAGTTGATGGCGTTGGTGTTGTTGAAGTTTCCCGATGCGCCGCATGCGTTTCGGCAAGGGGTGTTGGTGACTCTGCAGGAAGAGCAGGCTCATACGCAAATGTACATCGATCGGATGCACGAGTGTGGTGTTGAATTTGGAACGTACCCGGTTAGCGGTCAGTTTTGGCAGGTTGTCGCGCCGATGCAATCGCCGATGGATTTTGTGTCGCGGTTGAGTTTGACGTTTGAACAAGCGAATTTGGATTACAGTCAGCACTTTGCAAAAGTGTTTCGGCGGATCGGCGACGATGCGACGGCGAGCATTCTACAACAGATTTACGAAGACGAGATCGGTCACGTGCAGCATGGTTTGCATTGGTTTCGGCAATGGAAGGATCCCGAGCAAAGTGATTGGGAGGCGTATGAATCGTCGCTTGAATTTCCCATGTCGCCTCAGCGTGGTCGAGCACCCAAGATTGATTTCAATCGCGACGGGCGGTTGCGGGCAGGACTAACCGAGCCGTTTGTTGACGCGATTGAAGTGTTTCGAAAGTCACGTGGGCGAGCAGTATTGGTGCGTTGGTTTGATGCGGGAGCTGAATCGGACGTGGAGGGAAGTGTTGATCAAAAAACAAAATCACTAACGCAGTCGCTTACCGCAGATCTGGAGTTGGTGATGTTGCCGTTGACCAAGCCGGATGATTTATTGCTGGTCCAGCGTTTCCCTTCGAATCGATTGAAGAAGCAGTTGATGGACGCCGGTTTTGAGTTGCCGGAGTTTGTGCCGATGGAGCAGGCTCAGATGCTAGCCGAACGGAACTTACATGACGCCGCACCGTGGGCGTGGACGCCGGCAGCGGTTGATCTCGCGCGAGGTTTCGAGTCGGGGCTCAAGCACGAGCCACCGGCTTGGCAGGCTCGCGATGGAATGTTCTATCGAAAATCTTGGTCGACGAAGCGACTAGGTGAGTGGTTGGCTGATGGTGATCCATTGGATTGTTTGTGCGGGTCGGAAGTGGTTGGTGAAGTGGTCGATTCGGTTGAGCGCTTCGATGTGGCTCGGGTTGATTTTGGAAATCGAGGGTTTGGACATTTGATCCTGAAGCCCGATTTGTCGGCTTCGGGACGCGGGCAGCGGCGGTTAGCGACTGGCGGAAGTTTGAGTGATCGAGAGCTTGCTGAATTGTCAGTGTTGTTTGAGAGCCAAGGGCAAGTGGTCGTCGAACCGGAGTTGAATCGGGTGATGGACTTTTCAATCCTATTCGATGGTCAGGGGAACTTGCTGGACTGGAGTCAGCAGTTGGTCGGACTCGGCCGAAAGTACCTTGGTACTGTTTTGGATAAGTCGCTGTATGGATGTGCTGGCGACGTAAAACGGTTTTTCTTGGCCGATAAAGCACAGAAGGTGAAACAGGTTTCGGCTTGGTTGGATCGACGATTGGGGCAAAGTGGCATTCGATCGAAGTTGTCGGGGCCGTTTGGAATCGATGCGATGGTTTATCGGGATTTGGCAGGGCAGTTAAAAATTAAACCGATGGTTGAATTGAATCCACGAACGACGATGGGGCATGTCTCTTTGGCGCTGGGGAAGCGACTGGCTAGTGGTGCGGTGGGGCAATTTCGAATTTTTACTGCCAAGCAGTGGCGAGAGATTCGGCCATCACTTGAGTCTTTGCCGCTGAGTTGTACTCGAGAGGGGCATTGGAAGTCAGGAGTGATTCTACTGGGGGATGTTGATACGGCGGGGAAGCTGATTCCGGTAGTGTTGGTGGGTGACGGAGTCGCCAGACTTCGGGATGTGGTCACGTAAGACCTGAACTTTGGCGAGCCCAGCTACAACTAACTTAGTTGCGGCGTCCACCTAATAGGCCGGCTTTGTATAAAAAGTACAGCAGAGTCAACAATGAAGTGACGAAGGCGGCGACGTAAGTCATGGCGGCGGCGTTGAGAACTTTATCGATGCCGGTGCGTTCTTGAGGAAGCACGATGCCGGCTTCGACGACCAATTGTTTGGCTCGGGCGCTGGCGTTGAATTCAACAGGCAGCGTCACGAACTGAAACAATAGGAATAATGAAAAGGCGAGTGCTCCACCAGCGAAGACGTAGAAGCCCAGATCGCCAGCCATCTGTCCAGCACTAGATATCATGAGGCCGATCATCATTCCCCAAGTACCAAATCGAGTACCAAGATTGGCGGCGGGAACAATTGCGCTGCGCCATTTGAGAGGGTAGTAGCCGGTTGCGTGTTGGATCGCATGGCCTGCTTCGTGGGTTGCTACTCCGATGGCAGCGATCGATGTTTTGTCAAAGACTGGGCTCGAGAGGGCGAGTTGCTTTGTGCGAGGGTTGTAATGGTCGGTTAGCATGCCATCGACGCGTACGACTTCTACGTCTTGAATGCCGGCGGCGTCTAAGAGTGCTTGGGCTGCTTGCTGGCCAGTATAGCCTCGCTGGGACGGGACTTGAGAGTATTTGGCAAATCGAGCTTTGACCAGCCAAGCGGCTCCGCCAGACAATAGCATGCCAGGAAGGGCAACCCAGAGCATGTAGCCGAGATTTACATAAGCCAGTGGAGCGATCAAAGTCAGCGCGACGACATTCATGGTGAGTAATCGAATAATTGGAGTGGAGGTGAAGCAATCATGAGGATTCTAGACGGACGAGCGTTTGCCGGCCAGTGAAGTCTATTTCGCTTGAAATCTGCTAGCCGGACACTTTATCACCAGCATCAAACTTCTATGCCATGTGGATTTTTTCTCGGCCGTCAGTGACTGCTTGGGTGGCATTGCGAGTGTCCACGACCAGAACAGCATTTTTTACGATCTCGACCCAGTCAAATACTGAATGGTCGGTGGAGATCAGAACGCAGTCGAGCGAGCTAACGTATTCGGCGGTAGCCGGGCTGTGCTCAAGTTCGGGCACGTCGAAACTACGCATCTGGGGGAGTTTGGGGATGTGAGGGTCACAGTAGCTCAATTCGGCTCCTCGCTCGCTTAGCAGTTCCATCAGTTTGAAGGATGGGCTTTCACGGGGGTCGTCGACATCTTTTTTGTAGGCGACGCCAAAGATACCGATCTTGCTGCCGCGGATCGGTTTGCCAGCCTGGTTTAAAGCTTCGGCCAATCGGTGAACGACGTACAGCGGCATGCTGGTGTTGATCTCGCCGGCAAGTTCAATGAACTTGGTGGGCATTTCATGTTTTCGAGCGACCCAGCTTAAGTAGAAAGGGTCGATTGGAATGCAGTGCCCACCTAAGCCGGGGCCAGGGTAGAAGGCTTGAAAACCAAACGGTTTGGTTTTGGCTGCGTCGATGACTTCCCAGATGTTGATGCCGATTTTTTGGAACAAGACTTTTAGCTCGTTGACCATCGCAATGTTGACACTACGGTAGGTGTTTTCAAGAATCTTACAGGCTTCAGCGGTTTCGCAACTGTTGACCGGTACGACTTGAGTGATGGCTTGTTCGTAAAACAAAGTGGCTAACTTTAAACTGTTGGGTTCAAGGCCACCGACAACTTTAGGGATCGTGCCCGCAGTGAAATCGGGGTTGCCTGGGTCCTCTCGCTCAGGGCTGTAGGCCAAAAAGAAATCCTTGCTCGCGGTCAAACCGGACTCTTGCAAAATTGGCAGCAAAACGTCTTTGGTGGTGCCGGGATAGGTGGTTGATTCTAGCACAATCATTTGGCCAGGTCGCAATGATTCGGCAATCGCTCGCGTGGTCGTCTCCACGTACTTTAAGTCGGGATCACGACTGTCTGACAGCGGTGTCGGCACACAGATTAAAATAACATCGGCTTCTTGGAGTCGCGTCATGTCGACGGTGGCATCGAATCGTTTTTGCGCGAGCCAGCTGGCGATGGTTGTGTGTTCAATGTGGGCGATATAGCTGTTGCCAGCCTGCAGCATGTCAACTTTTTTCTGGTCGACATCGAATCCGATCGTCGAAAAACCCGCTTTGATGTAAGCGTCGATCAAAGGCAGGCCAACGTATCCCAGCCCGATGATGCCGACTGTGCACGTTTTGCTTTGAATGGATTTGAGTAGCAGGCCGCAGTGATCTAAGGTCATTGGTGCTGGTAGTTTCTAGGGGTTTCAGAGCCAAGTTAAGTGAAAATAACTAGTGCTCCTAATAAGGGCGGTTACAGGTTACTTTAGAATCGCTGTACTTTCGAGTCCCCCTCGGATACAACAATTTTTGCCATTTTTTTGTATCGAATCGATTTCGTGCGGATGCATTCGCGAATTCGCATAAACATGTAGCCCAAATTGGTAGGGCCACAGGTGTCAGACGGTTGAGATCGAACGTCGTTTAGCTCAATGCTGACGTGATCAGGTCTTCAAGTTTGACGATGTCGATTGAAAACTTGCGGATGCCCTCGGCAGTCTTTTCGGTAGCCATGGCGTCTTCGTTCATCATCCAGCGGAACGTTTTTTCATCGCA
>CAZHCH010000021.1:0-46579 GCA_964530985.1 uncultured Pirellulaceae bacterium
AACGGATACGTAAAACCTACCTCGCCACTTAAAAATCACCATCGATAATTTCGCGACCGGCGATCGTTCCTAACGCCCGCCAAGTCCGAAGTTCAATCGTGTCCGCAATTGAATGAGTCGAACCGTCCGCCAAACCAGCGTTGACCACGCCAGTATGAAAACTGCGAGCAGTGATCGCTGCGTAGCTTGGTTTCGTCATCTCCCTGCCCTCTCGTGCTGAATTAAAATCGATATCGAAAGTTTGTCCTTCATGATCGAACGCAACAAAAGTGTTAGGCGTAAAGGTAGTCGTGACCCCCGAGTGATGCACGCGACCGTCAGGCCACTCGGTGTGGCCTGTATTAGAGTTCAGGTCCGCACCTAATTTCAAATCACCGGTCATGCCATTGAATGCATTCGGATCCGTCGGCACGTCCGGCCCTGGATCGTCGGTATCGCGAATATAGGACGTAAACGCTTTTACTTCAGCGACCAACAACGAATTGCTAGAACCATCGGCTATTTGCCCAAAACCTACCTGGCTGTTGACATAAAATGCCCCGTCACCGCGCTGACCGTTCGCTGGATCGTAAGCCAACCAAGTACCAAAGCTAAACCCATAGTTCTGAGGATGAACAAATGGCGATCCGTCTCGGGTTCGGACCATGTCGTTGATCTCGCTCGGACACTGATACATTGGGATTCGGAGAGTCGGAACGCCGGTGTCCAGCTGAGCGTCCCAAGCGACGTTCAAGTCAATTTGGTCAAAGGCATTACCCTGTTCACAGAAAGGTAAAATCCGACCATGAATGCTCCACGATCCATTACTCCCACTCAACACGGTTCCCGGTTCGATCACGTAGCTAGGAGGAAAATGACCATTGGCCGATTCGAAATTCAAAACAGCCAGTGACATCTGGCGAATGTTATTCAAACAAGACGTTCGACGAGCCGCTTCGCGAACGGCCTGAACGGCTGGCAACAGCATACCAATTAAAATGCCAATGATTGCAATGACGACAAGAAGTTCAACGAGGGTAAAAGCTTGGCGGCGGTAATGGTATCGATTCATCAACTTGTTTTTAAATTGGTAAAGCCTTGGACTATTTGTCTATTTAGCGCAGACACACGATTGTACCAAGCATTTACAATACCTCAACAGTCGATTACGTCGGCATTTCGTGGCGATCACGGTTGCTCGCCGTCGCGTGCTGTTGCTGGAATAGGTTATTGATCGCGAAAGCGACCAAGCACAAGATTTCTAGTTTTCGATTCACTAAATTCATGTGTAAGACTGTAGCGACTTTTTCCCAAACGACGACAGCTGAGGTGTGACGACAAGGGAAAGTCGCCTTTGGCTCCGTAAAAGTAGCGCTACCCGTAATCAACTTCGCAATGAAATAGACACTCAATGATCGGTCGATCACCTCGGTCTTTGACAAAATCGAATGCCGAACAAATCGATACCCTTGGCACAAAAAACTCCAACAGCAAGTTAACGCAAGGCCACAAAGACGCGAAGAGTCATTCGCAATCACCCTTTGCGACCTTGCGTTAACTTACTTTCTCTTAGAGCTTGAACTGTTTCTAATATCAACCTAGTGATGACGGGCAAGAGTGCCCATCCTACGGAGGTACGATGCAATTCAGTTTGGCCTGACAACCTATACCTTTGTCATTTAGCGCTGAATCAAATCGTTTGCTTGGCTCTTTGCAGCAGCGATCGTAGCGTTGGAATCAACCTTAGACAGCATCGTTTGAAGAGGACCGACGTTACTAGCACGGGCTGGCGTCGCGGCATGTCCGAACGGATCTGCCATGCTATTCACCGCCGCCAAATCGGCTCACCTAGGAATGCTTCCGCAAGGACAAACCGAGCGGTACGATCGCGCCAAAGACATGGTCGACCAAATGGAATCCGAAGGCTTCGGCAGTTGCCGCAACTACGCCGAATGCGAAGCCCAATGCCCCAAAGGCATCAGCATCGCCTTCATCGGCCGGCTCAACTCAGACTACATCAAATCCACCTTGATCGAGCCTATCGATCCTCGCGGCAAAATGCACGCCCAGTAAGCGCGCTCGTTGAATCGAGCTAAAACTTCAAACCCAAAATGCACGGTGAGCCTCACCGTGCTTTTTTTATGGTCCAGTCTTACTGCCGGGAGTCAAATGAGATTTTGACAATTTAAGAGCGAACTTTTCAATCAACCACTTGCACCACTACGGCATCTGCTTGAGCATGATTGAGCTGGCAATCAGTTCCATTGGGGAGTTTTAGTGTCCAGATGTTTCCGTCTGCTAACCTTGGCCCCATCGTAATTTCAAAACCAACTTTTAAACCCAGTGAGAGCGCTAATGGTTCGATTCTAATGATCACCGCTTGATCACCGTCGCGCAACACACTGCAGAGAACCTCTGCTGTTTTACGTTCGGCCGGAATAATCGACCCGTGAGGGTCGGCTAAAGGATGCCCCAGCTTGTCGTCCAAATACTCAACGGTCGCTTGATCGCTAATGTGCTCTAGCTGATGAGCCTTCTTATGGATCTCAACCGGCGACACTCCCGTTTGTTCCAAATAAGTCTCCCATAGGCGGTGTGCTCTGACCAGACGATTGGCCTCGATTCGTCCATTGTCGGTCAACAGCACATGGTCGTCATCGACCGACAATAAGTCTTGTCTTACCAACATCGTGATGGCACGGCGGATCTTCATGTTGGGCGACGTCACGTTCTTTTCAATTTTCGAAATCGAAACTCTCAGGCCTGGTGATCGCAGAACTGCCCCTAGCACGTCTTCCATGATTTCTTGCGGCACGGTACTGGACTTTCTGATCCAGTCTGCAACCAGTCCATAGCGAGGCGCAAATATCAGTGCGGTAACGAACAAGAGCGTCATTGTTACAACAACCCCCGATCCCGGCGAACCACCGGTATAAACTGACAATGCAAATCCACCCCAGAGTCCCAACACGGACACGCCGACCGCATTCCAAATCATGCGGCTCAGTCGATCGGTCAGCAGATAAGCCGTCGCCGCTGGCGTAATGATCAAAGCGACGACTAAGATCACGCCCGCGATCTGCACGCCACTGACCACAACCAACGAAGTGCAAATCGTCAGTAAATACTCGACCGCCAAAACTGGAATTCCGATCGATGCGGCCATGATCGGATCGAAGCTGGTCAACTGCAGTGGCCTGAAAAACAAAATCACTACCGCCAACACCACCGAAGTAACGATCGCCAACAGCCATAACTGCTCGTCTGGAACCGTCAGCACATCACCGACGACGTAGTGATAGATGTCGATGTGAATTTGCTGGCTGAAGTACTTCAACGAAATGATAAACGCCCCCAACGCAAATATTCCGGTGTACATGATGCCGATCGCGGTATCTTGTTTGACTCGGGAGAATCGTGTTACAAATCCGACCAAGGCAACAGTGGTCATGCCAGCCAGCAAAGCACCAATCAACATCGCTGCTAAAGGAGCCTCGCCGCCGAGCACCATTTTGGTTAGCAAGTATCCAGCGATCACTCCGGCCAACATCGAGTGTGCGATCGCGTCGGCCAAAAACGCCATTCGTCGAAGAATGATAAAGCAACCGATTACGCTGCAGGTGATCGAAACCAGCGTTCCTGCAATTAACGGCTTAATTAGATGTCCGTAATTCAACTGAATGTCTTCGAGTATCTCGTACATCAATCGCCTATCCCGTCAGCGTGATCGGATTCGCTTAGGCCGCTGTCGTCATCTTCGTCAGTATTACTGTCAGACCCTTGCGCGAGTTCGGCAAAGACCTTCATGTTGCCTTCGTAAACATCGGTGAGCAACTTTGGATCTAGGACTTGGCTTGGCGGACCAAAACCAAACAATCGCTGCTTCAGCAATAGTAACAAATCAAAGTATTCGGCCGCCGTTGCCAAATCGTGATGCACCACAACAACGGTTTTTCCAGACGCCTTGGTGTCTTGCAGCACGTCAAGGATTGCACTTTCGGTCGCCGCATCCACTCCTGCAAAGGGTTCGTCCAGCAGTAAAATGTCTGCATTTTGAGCTAGCGCTCGAGCCATGAAAACTCGCTGTTGTTGTCCTCCGGACAATTGCCCGATCTGTCGATTAGCAAACTCGCTCATGCGAACTTTTTCCAAAGCTTCGCCGGCCAAGCGGTAATCTTCTTTGGTCAAATCCTGCCACCAACGACGTTTTCCATAACGCCCCATGGCCGCGACTTCACGAACCGTGACCGGAAAATCCCAGTCGACCGTGCCGCGCTGAGGAACGTAAGCGATCCGCCCTTTGACTGAAGCGACATCCTGCCCAAACACTTCGACAGAACCCACATCGGGTTTGACGAATCCCAACATGCTTTTAATTAACGTAGACTTTCCCGACCCATTAGGACCGATGATTCCGATCAGTTTGCCTTCAGGAATTTGGACCGAGATATCCAGTAATGCCGGTACCGGACCGTAGCTGACCGTCAGATGGCGGACTTCAATTGCCGCGGTAACAGCGTTATGTAAGTCTGTATTCATCAGTGTTGGTGCCCCTGAACGTCCGCAACATCGTCGACATGGAACAACAACGTTCCGCTTAATAGTTCGGCGTCTTTTTCTACTGTGATCGTTTGTTCGGCAATCGGAATATCGTTCCAGAGCACGGTTGCTTGTAACGCCCCCAGTCCCGCGTCCAACCACGACCGGTTGGCCACAACGGACAACTCATTGTCACCGACTTCAACACCTGATTCGATTAAAAACCGAACCTCTTGGTCAGCCGGTAAAACTTCATCGACTGAATAAACGACTTCGCCTTTGAGGCTAACTTCTAGTGCTTTAGTTTCCGTTAATTCGTAAGGCACGCACTCAAAACTCCGCTCGATGACTAGCTCAAGTTTGCCTTGGGCATAGTCAACCGAAAAATCCGCGGTAGGGTAACGGACGCTGTTGGCAAAACGAATGTAGGCCGCCATCCCGCCTAGTAGTACAACAACTAGTAGCAACGTCCAAACTGGTCGCATCGCATTCTCGATTCAACTGGAAGTGTTATTAATCGTTTATTGTTTACTTAAGGCCGTTGACGATCGTAATCACATTTTCACGAATCATACCGATGTATGTTTCACCGGCACTTCCAGGCGGCCCCATCGCGTCGGAGTACAATGATCCGCCAATTTTTACACCGGATTCTTTGGCGATAGCTCGGAGCGTATCCGTTTCGGTAGAAGTCTCTACAAAAATACTTTTGACGCCCAGTTCGCGAATTTGATCAACCACTTGCTGACGCTGCCCCAAAGAAATTCCTGACATCTCGCCGGTAGTCCAACCCAACGGGCTCACTGCGCGAAAGCCATTGGCTCGAGCAAAATAACCAAACGCGTCATGGTGCGTAATCAAAATTCGCTTTTGCTTGGGGATGAGGTTAACCTGTTGCGACACCCACTGCCTAAGCCCTCGTAGCTGATAAAAATACAACTTCGCGCGAGTATTGTATTCATCAGCGTGTTCGGGATCGATATCGCGAACGGCATTACGAATATTGGTGACGTAGATTATCGCATTTTCAATATCGAACCAAGCGTGAGGGTCTTGCACCGCCTGAGTGCCTTCGTCTTCTTGGATCATCAACGGCTTCACACCAGTCACACAAGTGACAATCGGTTTGCCTTGGTTACGAGCCTGAACTCCCATCCAGTCGTGGCCTTCCAAATTCCAACCATTCTGCAAGCACAAGTCTGCTCGTTTGATCAATGCAATATCGTTGCTGGTAACTTCATGAGTGTGTGGGTCTTGTGCGGCCGACAAAATGCACTCGACTTCCCAACGATCGCCGACGACTTGACGCGCAAAATTAGCAATTTGTGTAGTCGAGCAAACCAGAATTTTTTTTGATTTGGTTTCTTGAGCTTGAACGGGCCCAGCCAGAGCACAACTAATTAGTAGTGCGGTCGCCAAAAAACACTGGGCAGTGCTGCGCCAGAAGTAAACACTAGAGGACGATTGGTAAAACCTGATTTGAGGCAACACGTTGGTGACTTGGGTTGGAAGTTAGGAGATTAGGAGATTCGTAGCACATGCTACAAATCAATTATCTTCGGTTGCTTATCAGATGTCAACTTGCCGTTACAACGGCCTAAGAGTGGTGTGCCCCGAAGTAGAAAGTCGCCATTCTGTAATGTGCTATCACTCAGCAATGTTAAAATAGGTTGTTTGTAAGTAAATTTTCCGATTATTTAAGGTTTGACGAAAGAATCGACTATCGGGGTGACGAAGAGTTTATCACCGGAATACATGCGCGAGACAATATAGCGCGAGAACCCCCACTCGTTCAAATTACTAGACAGGAAGATCGAAAATGTTTTTGCATCTTAAAAACGCGATCACAATCTGCGTTGTGACTGCTTGCTTGGTTGGCGGCGTCACAGCGAATGCCCAAACTCAATCACAAAACTCCGAATTTTCTCGGCGCATGGCTGCTCTACAGCAGGCTCGGCAACGAACCTCAGCGGTTGTCCCGGCAGCTCAGCAATCAGAGGTACAAGCTCCAACGCGAGTCGCCCAGGGTTCTACGACCCGGTCAAGCCAGATACTGAGTGGTTCGTCCACTCGTTCCAGAGGCTTCGCTCCTCAGCATTTACAACACAATCAATCTTCGGGCGGCACCATTATTGATGGTGGATCGCCGATTGTTCATGGTGAAATCATCGATGACGGACAGATCATTCACCAATCTCAAATCATTGGCAGCCAAATCGTTGACGGCCCCATTGGCTCATCAATCATTGGCGAAGAAGTAATCATCGACGATCCTTACTCAGAAGTTGTGACCGAAGGCTGCTCTGACGGCAGTTGCGGTTGTGGCGGCTGCGGCGACATTGGCGAAGGCTATTTCTCAGACGGCTGTTGCGGACGCGGTGGTTGTGCGAACGCTGGTCCGTGTTTGTTTAACCGCTTTGGAGATATCTTGCGAAATGCAGAGTACTTTGGCGGCTTTAATTCGTTTCGCGGTAACTTGTTTAGTACCCCCGCGTTTCCTGGCCAAACTGAAGACGACGATCTGATATTATTGGATGACAGTAGCCATGGTACGTTTGCTGGTTTTAATTTAGGTTTGCCGTTATGCCGTTTCAGTGGCGGTCTGTTTTCGGGACAATTCGGGGTTCGCTCGGTTAATACAAACTTCGGTGGTGCACAGTTCACTGACGATGATCGCAACCAGATTTTCATTACAGCAGGTCTGTTTCGTCGAGTGGACTACGGTTTTCAGGGCGGTGTTGTCGCTGACATTCTTCGTGAAGAATGGTTCTCTGATGTGGACTTGGTTCAAATCAGAGGCGAACTTGGGTACGTTTGGCAAAATGGTACTTCGTTTGGCTTCCGTTTTGCGACTAACGCTCAAGACGAAACCACCGATGGTGAATTGTTTGGCGAAGCCTTTACCGACAGCTTTGTTACCACCAATGATTGGTATCGATTCTTTGTACGTCACGAATTGGCCCAAGGCGGATACGGTGAAATTTTCGGTGGTTGGACTGATAACGAGCAAGGGATCATCGGCTTGGATTTTGATATCCCAGTCAGAGAGCGAATTGCGATGGAAGCAGGGTTTACCTACTTCTTGAGCGACGAAGAAATCCCCGACGGCACCTTTGACCGTAACTTTGGTGGCGAACCAAACGATTCGTTTAACATTTACGTCGGACTTTCGCTCCGTCCACGAGGGCGCCGCTACTACCGAAATTACGATCGTCCGCTGTTTGACGTTGCTGACAATGGCACACTGTCGGTTCTCCGCCAAGGCGGCACACAGTTGCTTACCTTCTAATAAAGAAATAGACACTCATTTTTGAAGAAGCTATTTTGAGCCTCGGCGTGTACATGCCGGGGCTTTTATTTTGTTCCGAGAAAATCGTTCCAACACGCTTAAGCTTAGATAACGCTGCTTAACGGATAGGCGAAAATCGGATAAGCTAACTAAAGCGGAAAATGCCGATCGCCGTAGTAGCGTTTATCATTGGCAAGACGCAGCTTCGGCCAGATCTGTTGTCTGATCAACTTTATTTTGGCCAAATATCCTCCAGTTCATTTAGATCCAAGCTAATTATCGATGTTTGATTCACTGCAAGACGGCTTAAAAGGTGCCTTTAAATCGCTACGCGGCAAGGGCAAACTTACCGAAGGCAACATGCGAGACGGCCTGAAAATGGTCGAAAACTCGTTGCTCGAAGCGGACGTGAGCATCGACGTGATCCGTAGCTTCATGACCAGCGTCACGGAAAAAGCGCTCGGTGAGAAAGTTCTGCTGGCACTGGATCCATCCGAACAGCTCGTCAAAGTCGTCAACGATGAACTCATCGAGTTGCTTGGTCCGGTTCAATCCGAACTTACGTTCGATGGCGACCTGAGCATCATCATGATGTGCGGTCTGCAAGGTGCCGGTAAAACAACAACCTGCGGTAAACTTGCTCGACTGCTACAGAAACAAGCCGGCATTACACCATTGCTATGTGCGGCGGACTTGCAACGCCCAGCCGCGATCGATCAGTTGCACGTTTTAGGTGATTCTCTCAACGTGCCGGTCTACAGCGACCGTGAAGAACAAGATCCTGTCAAAGTTTGTAAAGCGGCGGTTGCGAAAGCGAAAGCCGACGGCAACAAAGTCTTGATCTTGGACACCGCCGGTCGCTTAGCGATCGACGAAGCACTGATGCAGCAGTTGCAGACGATTGACCGAGAGGTCCAGCCGCAACACGTGTTCTTAGTGGTTGACGGAATGACGGGACAAGACGCTGTAAAAAGTGCTGGCGCTTTTCATGAAGCTCTGGAACTCAACGGCGTCGTGATGACCAAGCTCGACGGAGACGCGCGTGGTGGTGCGTTGCTGTCGGTCAGGCAGGTCACTGGGGTGCCCGTTCGATTCATTGGTACGGGTGAGCATCTCGAAGATTTTGAATTGTTTCGACCTGATGGAATGGCCAGCCGAATTTTAGGCATGGGTGACATCGTGGCTTTGGCCCAGCAAGCCCAAGACTTGGTGTCTGAGGAAGAACGCCTGAAGCTGGAAGCTCAACTCGAAAAAGGCCAATTCACGCTCGAGGACTTTCGTAGCCACATGATGAAAGTCGCGAAACCTGGTTTGATGCAAAAGATGATGGGCTTGATGCCCGGCATCCCGAAGGAAGTCAAACAGATGATGGGCGATACCGATACGTCCAAGCAGGTTAATCAGATGGTTGGCATTATCGACAGTATGACCAAGCAGGAACGACGAGACCCGAAGGTGATCGACGGTAGCCGTAAACAACGGATTGCCAAAGGTTCTGGCGTCGAGACCAAACAGGTCAACGAGTTACTCAAGCAGTACAACATGATGAAGCCGATGCTTACCTCGATGGCTGGCAAAGGTGGTAAGGGTCGGATGGAGTCGATGCGTGAAATGCAGGCTCAGCTAATGAATCCTGCTGCGATGGGGCCCAAAACTAAAAAAACAACCGGTAAGCGCCTTTCGCCCGCTCAAAAGAAAAAGGCCAAGCGTGAACGAGAGAAAAAGATGCGTGAGCGGCGACGAGGCAAAGGTGGCAACAGCTAGTCGCTCGGGGGACCGCCTTCAGACAGAAATTGCCTGCTAGAGCCAGCACTACAAACTGGTCCACTCGCACCTGATAGGCCACAAGGCACCGTTAACTGCGTGCTTGTGCTAGCATTGGATCAGTTGACGCCGCCACTCGCTTTTTCTACTCTCCTGCCGCAGAGATTTGCGATTGAGGTGCGCCTCGCCCTTTCTTCCGACCGAACCTCTGCGATCCAATCGAATCAATGCCAAGGAAGGCTTGTGATGAACACCAACCAATCAAAATCTAATGATCGCTCAGGCCAACTATTGAAGATTGGTCGTCGTTTATTTCTTGCTGGCGTGATCGCCTCGACCTTCGGTTGTCAAAATGTGGTTCGTCGTGGCCAATCGACGGACGAGCCGATAAACGTAGGCAAGTATGAAAACAGTATATTTAAACCAGGGCCGCGCCAGATCGGTGAAATTAGTAGTTTCTTTGGTTTGGACTCTGTCAAAGTATACGGTATCGGACTGGCAACTGATCTTCAGGGAACTGGGTCTGCGCCGATTGAATCTGGTGCTCGCGAACACCTACAACGTGAGTTACGCCTCACCAATAGCGTCGCGAACGTAAAAGAGTTAATGACCGACAAAAACACTGAAATGGTCATCATCGAAGGAAGGATTCCACCGGGCGCGCGAGCTGGCGACCGTTTTGACTTACAAGCGGTCACGATGGCCGAATCTGAAGGCTCTTCGTTAGAAGGCGGAATCATTTTGAAAAGCCGACTTCGAAAAATGGCCAAGCTGGGCAATAGCGTCAAAAAAGGTAGTGTTTCCGCCACCGGAAGCGGGCCATTGATCATCAAATCGCTCGTCAGCGACACCGACGAACGTGAAGACGCTCTACACGCGGTCATTCCAGCTGGTGGAAAAGCACTGACAGATCGAGCTTTGGGAATACAGCTCAGAGACAAAACGTATAATCAAAAAACTGCGCTGCAAATTACACAAGCCATCAACAAGCGTTTCAGGTACCGGACTAGTCTCGGGCACGACGGGGTCAGTGAGCCGAAGACCGATCGAGAAATCGAACTGAAGGTTCCTCAAGTTTACCGTAACAATGTCGGCAGATACGCGTCTGTTTTAAACCAGTTGTTCTTTTCTGAAAGCAACTCGCAATTACAAGAACGCCTAGCGTCTTTAGAAGTTAACATTGGCGACCCAGCTCGGTCCGGTTTGGCGGCGATGCAACTGGAAGCTATCGGAGACAAAGCCAAGCCCGCACTACAAGCGGCACTTAAACACCGCGACTTAGAGGTGCGATTCCACGCCGCAGAAGCACTGGCTTACATGGGCGTTGCCGATGGAATTTCGGAATTGGTAGCTGCTGCCAAGGCCGAAAAAAGCTATCGATGGCATGCCTTCGCGGCACTCGCAGCAATGGAAAGTCGCGAATCAGCGAACGTACTCTCAGAGTTTTTTAACCAGCCAGAAATCGAACTTCGTTACGGTGCCTTCAAAGCGATCCGCCAACAAAACGAAGACGATCCAATTGTTGTCGGTGATTTTTTGGTCGACCAATTTTTCTTGCATGAGGTCGATTCAACGGCCGAACCAACAGTTCACTTTTCAACTCATCAACGTCCAGAGATCGTGATTTTTGGCAGCAAGGCGGCTTTAAACGATAAATTTATATTCGTAGAATCTGGTTTGACGATAAAGGGCGAAAATAACGGTACGTTATCATTGACGGCCTACTCTACTGAATTCATAAAACAGCAGCGTTCTTGCTCCGTTCATGTTGCCGATCTAGTTCGAACTCTAGCAGAACTTGGCTATGGTTTCAGCAGTCAACTTAAGATCATTCGCCAGGCAAGCCAAGGTGGTTTCTTGAACGCCGAATTCGCCATTAACGCTGCCCCGAAAATTGATCTTAGCCGGCGTAAGTCGCAACGGGTCGCAAGCGACTTTGAAGATTTCAAAACAGAGAGCTTTGCCAGCCAACTTATCAACTTGGTCACACCGAAGAAATAACGAGTTGTTCCAATTAATCATTTGAGTATTAGCAAGAGTTCGTTGCCGGACGATTGCCAAACGTCTGAACGAAAACAGCCTTTCTCCTTTATTGCAGTGGTGCCCTTCCATGCTCAAAGCCCTCGAATTAAGCGGCTTTAAGAGCTTTGCCGATAAGACTCGGTTTGAATTCCCGGCGGGGATCACGGTAGTTGTCGGTCCCAATGGATCTGGCAAATCCAATATCGTCGACGGCATTAAGTGGGTTTTAGGCGAACAGAGTGCCAAAAGCCTGCGTGGCAAAGACATGTCAGATGTGATCTTTAAAGGATCTGGCGGCAGCGATGGTCGAAGGCCAGCTAATGCGGCCACCGCAACCATCGTCTTGGACAACTCCGATAAACGATTTGCTTTCGACGCCGAAGAAGTATTGGTTACCCGCCGTGTCTACCGCAGTGGCGAGTCAGAATACTTGATCAACAACGAAACCAGTCGTCTGAAAGACATTCGCGAACTATTTCGCGGAACCGGCGTGGGCACTGACGCTTACAGTTTGATCGAGCAAGGTAAGGTTGAGCGTATGCTGTCGGCCAGCGCCAAAGATCGTCGAACGATTTTTGAAGAAGCCGCTGGCATCAGTCGCTTCAAAGCCAAAAAGAAAGACGCCGAGCGTCGATTGCTACGAGTCGAACGTAACCTCGTTCGTTTGGCCGATATCGTCGAAGAAGTCGGCAGTCGTTACCGCAGCGTAAAAGCACAAGCTTCAAAAGCATCTCGCTACAAAGAACATTCCGATCGCCTGCAGGAGTTGCGGACACACGTTGGAGCAAAAGATTGGCGAGACTTTAGCGAGAAGTTGTCGCTGGCTGAAAATGCGTTAGCGACCGAACGGAAAACAGTCGAAGCAACCACTGAAGAAATCAAAGCGTTTGAAGAGCGTACAAAAAAAGTCGAAATCGACTTAGAAAAAGCGTCAACTGAGTATCAGACCGCCCAAGACAATTCAGCCAGTTTGCGCGAACAGATTGCTCGCACCGAATCTAACCTTCAGCTCAATCAGGCTCGGCAAAAGGACATCGCCCAACGACAGACACAACTCGCCGAACGGCTCAAGTTGGTGAAGAAACGCAAGGTTGAAGCCGAATCGCGAATCGCAAGAACTGAAAAGGAAGCTGAAACAGCCGAATTGAATTATCGCGAAGCTCGCGATCAGTTACAGGAGATTGAAAATAACGCTGGCCAATTGGACAAGTCGATCCTTGAAAAAACTTCGCTCGCCGAAACCAAGCGAGACGAACATCAACAGTTGATTTCTTTGGTCAGCCAGCTTGGTAGAACTGTCAGCGCTGCCGATTCACAACTTGTGAATTTGGAAGAATCAAAAATACGTTTGACAAAAAACACGCAACAGCTGACTGACTCTAAAAGCCAACTCCAACAAACGCTAACTCAAGCCCAGCAACAAGTCTCGCAACTCGAACAAGAAGCCGATAGCAGGGACTCAGCCCTCTCCGAAACACGAAAGCTGCTGCAATCCACCAAGGAGCAGCTCGACGGTCGCCGCCAACGCCTTACTGAATTATCAACTCAGCATGCCGGGATGACCCAGCGTGCACAAGTGATTGAGGAGCTTGAAAAGAGCCTCGAAGGCATCAACGCGGGGGCTCGTGAACTTCTCAAGCACGCTGACGATCAGACCGGTCCGATGTCAGAAGTCGTCGGATTGGTAGCGGACCTTGTCAACGTTAATGTTCAACACGCTGCGCTCGTTGACGTAGCCTTGGGCGACATTGCTCAGTTTGTTATCGTCAAAGGTGAAAAACTGATCAATCAGATCGCCGATGAAAAAATTAAACTCGGCGGGCGAGTCGGTTTGATTCAGCTAGATGAACCGTCGACTTTAGGCGCAGACCCTGGCGTTAATTTGAATGGCGTTAACGGTGTGATTGGACGTGCCGATCGATTGGTGCAAGTCCAACCGAAGTATGCCGAATTCATTCGAAAAATGCTCGGCGGAACATGGGTCGTAAAAACGCTGAACATCGCCATCGAATTGAGAGCCAATCACGAATCTGCCGACCGTGTTCGCTTCATCACTCTCGATGGTGAAATCGTTGAAGCGGACGGTTCGGTTGTGGTCGGCCCAAAATCGACTACCGCCGGTTTGGTTTCACGCCGAAGCGAACTTCGAGCACTAAAACGCGAAATCGATCGACTCGACGGTGAGCAAGAAACTTGCCGCGAACAAGTTAAAGAACTCACGGTGCAGGTTGAGGCCACAGAAAAGAAAGTTCAGGCTCAACTCGAAGAAAATACCGATATTGCAACTCGCTTGAAAGACCATCAGCGAGAGTGCTCCACCGCAGAAAAACAACTGGGCGTCGTTAACAGGGAGCTTGACGCTGCGGAGCAAGAACTTGCTGACAATACGAACAAAATTACCAATACCGCACAACAGTTGACCGGTCAACGAGAACAGTTAGGGCTCAAAGAAACCGCGATCGCGGCTGTTCTTGCGTTGGTGAGTCAGTGTGACACTTCAGTTACCGAATTGCGACGGGAGAGGAAGCAAATTGAAAAGTCGGCGAGTTCGATCACCAGCAAACTCGCCAAAGCTGAACAAGTACTTGAAGGGATGCAGTCTCGCGTCGCTCAGTTTCGCAAGGAACTCGATGAACAACAAACCGCTCACCAACAGGCTGTCGAGCAAGCTGAAGTCGATTCTCAAGCTGCCGGAACTGCTGAACAAGAAATCGAAGCCGCAACAAAGCAACTAGCGGAACTTCGCGAACAATACGAAAGCGTTGACGAATCGTTGCAGAAATTGAACCACAGTCGTAGTGAGTTGGATGCCGATCGCAAACAAGTTTCGATGGAATTACGTGGGAAGCAAGACCAGCTTCGCTTGGCTCAGGACAAAGTTCACCAGCAGAAGTCTCGCATTGAGCAACTCCGCCTGCAACGCCAGCAACTTGCCGAGCGAATGCAAGACGATTACGGGATTGATATCGCAAATGCAGACTCCGTGACAGGCTCGGCCACTCTAGCCATCGCGGCAACACCAGACGACGAAAACCAAACCGAGACCCGCGATGAAACCGAAACCAAAGACAATGCAGTTTCCGAAGAGGCGGGCTCTGAAGTCGCAATTCTAAAGCGCGATGAAATCGACAAGGAGATTTCCGAATTGCGTAGAAAGCTCAGCTCAATCGGATCGGTGAATTTGGATGCGTTGCAAGAACTCGAAGACCTTGAGTCGCGATACCTAGCAATGGACCAGCAGTACCAAGACCTCGCTCAAGCGAAGGACACTCTCCAAAAGATCATCGCTCGCATCGACAACGACAGCCGCAAGCTGTTTGTCGAAACGCTTGAAATTATTCGAGGGAACTTTCAAAAACTGTTCCGCCAAACCTTTGGTGGTGGCAAGGCAGATATTATATTGGAAGCCGACGTCGACCCATTGGAAGCGGGGGTTGAAATCATCGCCACGCCGCCCGGAAAACCCGAGTTTAGCAACTCTTTGTTGAGTGGCGGCGAGAAGGCGTTGACGGCGGTGTCGCTTTTAATGGCAATCTTCCAGTTTCGCCCGAGCCCGTTTTGTGTTTTGGATGAAGTGGATGCTCCGTTCGACGAGGCAAACATTGGTCGATTCATCGACGTGCTGAAGAGCTTTTTAGGTTGGACGAAATTCGTGATTGTCACCCACAGTAAAAAGACGATGACCGCAGCGACAACGCTGTACGGGATTACGATGCAGGAATCGGGAGTGTCAAAACGAGTCAGTGTTCGCTTCGAAGACGTCAGTGACGATGGCCACATTAGCGAAGAGGCGATCAAACGCGAAAGCGCCTGATCCAAAAACGGCCAACCAAGCGGGCAATCTTGCCATCTGATCCACTAAAAGAAGACAGCCAGGTGTTGTTAAATTGACTATTTTCGTTAAACACGACTGATGACCGTCGTTAAATCTTGTAATTGGTCGGGCATTTTGACCTGTGCCCATTTGACGCCTTGACATTGTTGCGGGGCACAATGAAATTGTCGACTGAAATTTTTAGTCACAATTGGGCCAACCAACAATGATCAAGATCTACCCATTCCAACCATTGATGCCGGACGCAGCCAAAGCGTCTCAAATCTCTTGCGAACCGTATGATGTCATCAGCACCCAGGAAGCCAGTCAGGCTGCCGAAGGCAATGAGATCAGCTTCCTGCACGTCATTCGACCAGAGATCGGATTTTCGGCAGAGACGGATCCTTATAGCGAGCCAATCTACCTGAAAGCTGCCGAGAATTTAAACTCGCTCGAGCAAGCAGGGCATTTATCGCCAGCCGATGAACCGTCAATCTATATCTATCGCCAAATCTACCAAGGCCAAGCACAGCACGGTGTCGTTTGCTGTTACGACGTTCAGCATTATCGCAGTGGCGAAATCAAAAAGCATGAAAAGACTCGTCCTGTCAAAGAAGACGATCGAACTCGTCACCTGACGACATGTAGTGCTCACGCAGAACCCGTGTTTTTGACGTTTAATGATGACGTGACCATTAATCAGTTGATCGAAAGCGACATCGCTGGTGGTCACATGATTGACTTTGAAGCAGAAGATGGCGTCCAGCATACCATCTGGAAAGCTGCTAACGCTCAAGCCTATGTCGATGCGTTTGCCAAGCTAGACGCGGTTTACATTGCCGATGGGCACCATCGAACCGCCGCTGGCGAACGAGCCGCGACACAACGGCAGTCAGAAAACAGCAACCACACCGGCGATGAAGAATACAACCGCGTGTTGAGCGTGATGTTTCCTGCGAATCAGTTGCGGATTCTTTCCTACAATCGTGTGGTTGCCGATTTAAATGGACTGACCGGCGAAGCTTTGCTGGAAAAACTCAAAGGCGTTGGAACACTCGAACCGACCGATAACCCAGAACCCAATTCGGCTGGCAGCGTATGCGTCTATTTGGGCAACGGGTGGCACAAATTTACGTTCGCGCCGGATTCCTTTGACTCAAGCGATCCCATCAATTCACTTGATGTGGCTCTACTGCAGTCTCAAATCTTGGCCCCAATCCTCGGGATTGGCGATCCTAGGACAGACAATCGCATCGGATTTGTCGGCGGCATCCGAGGAACTGAGGAACTTGAGCGAGTGGTCGATTCGGGAAAACAAGCGATTGCGTTTTCAATGTTCCCAACTTCGATTGAGCAATTGATTAACGTTAGTGACGCTGACAAAATCATGCCTCCAAAATCGACATGGTTTGAACCAAAACTTCGTAGTGGACTATTTATTCATCGCTTTGAAAGCTATTAAATCATGAAAGTTCTCATTGCTGACAAATTCCAAGCCGGCGGAATCGAAGAGCTAAAAAATGCGGGGTGTGAAGTTGTTTTCGAACCAGATACCAGTGCCGACCAGTTAGCGGATGTACTCGCGAAGCAACAGCCGAAAGTTTTGGTGGTCCGCAGCACGAAAGTTTCAGCCGCTGCAATCCAAGCCGGTGAACAACTGGCGCTGATTGTTCGAGCCGGCGCTGGCTATGACTCAATCGACGTTGCCGAAGCAAGTCGCCGCGGAGTTTACCTCGCAAATTGCCCCGGCAAAAATTCGGTCGCCGTGGCTGAACTCGCTTGGGGTCTAATTTTGGCCTGTGATCGTCGAATTCCGGACCAAACCGCGGACCTACGTGCTGGCAACTGGAATAAAAAAGAATATGCCAAAGCCGCTGGCTTGAAGGGTCGAACACTGGGTGTTATCGGAACAGGGCAGATCGGTATGGCAATTGCCCAACGCGGTAAGGGCTTCGAAATGAACGTGGTTGGATGGAGCCGCAGTCTCACTGCTGACAAAGCTGAGCAATTAGGGATCGGTTTTTGTGAGTCATTGCAACAACTGGCGCAAGAAAGTGACGTGGTCAGTGTCTCGGTCGCAGCAAATGCGGAAACTAGTCAATTGATTGATGCCGCGTTTCTGTCCCACATGAAACCGGGTGCATTCCTGATCAATACAAGTCGCGGTAGCGTCGTTGATCAGTCAGCTCTTGAAGCGGCGATCACCGAAAAAGGTATTCGAGCAGGACTGGATGTGTACGCTGATGAACCGGGGTCGGGCGTCGCTGATTTTTCTGCGAACATCGTTGGCATGCCAGGCGTTTTTGGCACGCATCATGTTGGTGCTTCAACGGATCAGTCGCAAGAAGCGATCGCAGCCGAAGCGGTACGAGTTATTTTGACTTATATCGACACCGGGAACGTCGAAAATTGCGTCAACCTAGCATCGCGAACTCCGGCGACCAGCTTGCTTTCAATTCGGCACATGAATCGGCCAGGCGTTCTGGCTCACGTTTTTCAAGTTGTCGGCGACGCCAAGATCAACGTCGAAGAAATGCAGAACATCATTTACGATGGAGCCGAAGCGGCTTGTGCCATGATTCAGCTCAGCGACCAACTGTCTGCTGAACAGCTACAAGCTATTCTGCAGAACGAATCTGTTTTGAGCGTTGAATCGACAAAGATCGTTTAAGACAATAGGAATGCACTGTCGCCACCTTCAAGTGTAAGGTGGCGACGCTGCTTCTAGCCGGTCTTACGCTGCGAAAAAGCAGATCCGTTACGGCGAGATTCTAAACCGTCGCCACGTCCCATCGCTGTTTAATTCGTAGACGATTCGGTCGTGCAAGCGATTTGAACGTCCCTGCCAAAACTCAATTCGATCGGGCACAATTTTGTAGCCACCCCAATTATCTGGCAGTGGAACCTCCAGGTCCGCGTATTGAGATTCTAGCTTGGCCTTCTGATGTTCGAGCACTTCCCACGAGTCGACTTCCGAAGACTGCAGCGACGCACATGCACCAAGCTGCGATCCTCGTGGCCGCGAGTGGAAATACTGCTCCGAATCTTCTCGTGACGTCTTTGCAATCGATCCTTCAAAACGAACTTGTCGGCCCAAGTAAGCCCACAAGAACGCCGTAGCAGCCCGAGCGTTGTCAGCGATCTGGCGGCCTTTGTTCGAATCGTAGTTAGAGTAAAAACGAATTCCGTCGTCATCCACGCCTTTGAGCAGTACATACCGATTGGCGACTCTGCCGTCCGTACCAGCGGTCGCCAGCGACATCGCATTAGCCTCCACCCACTCGCCGGGTTGGTTATGTTCAGCAATCGCATACCACTGCCGAAACAACGTCATTGGGTCTTTGGGTAAGCTGGCTTCGTCAATGCCTTGGTCGGCGTATTCTTTGCGAATTTGATCAAAGGTTATTTTTTCGGGCATCCGGCGACATTCTGGGCAAATTGAGTTTTGAAAGAAGTTAGACAACGCCTATCATACCGGTTGAAATTTACTCCATTTAACCCGATCTGGCAAAGACCTAGATTTTAGCTGCCACGAATCGCCATCGACGCTCGCTTGACCGTCGGTAGCGGCGAGCAAGTCAGCCAATCCATGCCCTATAAATATAATGACCGAATCTAAAGACCAATCAACTCGTATCGAAACCGACAGCATGGGCGATGTCCATGTCCCTGCCCAAGCTTACTACGGTGCTCAAACTCAACGCGCCGTCGAAAATTTTCCCGTTTCAGGCTGGCAGTTGCCAACGGCGATGATCCGAGCGATGGGGCGAGTCAAGTTGGCGTGTGGGATTGCCAACCGCGATCTTGGTAAGCTCAGCGGAACCGGCAAAAGCCCGTTGGATGATGCTCAGATCAAAGCCATGCTGGACGCCTGCCAAGACGTCGTCGATGGCAAACTGGACGGTGAGTTCCCGATCGATGTTTTTCAAACGGGCTCGGGAACCTCTAGCAACATGAACGTCAACGAAGTGATCAGTAATCGAGCGATTGAGATTGCTGGCGGCGATCGGTTTGCGGCTGAGAAACCGATTCACCCGAACGATCACGTGAACATGGGCCAGAGCACTAACGATACGTTTCCGACGGCGATTCATGTTGCCGCTGGCGTTGAGCTCACCAACCAGTTGATTCCTGCGTTACAACGTTTTGCTGATACATTGAATGAAAAGGCCAAAGCGTGGGACCAAGTCATTAAGATCGGACGCACTCACCTCATGGACGCGACGCCACTACGTTTGGGCCAAGAAATCGGCGGCATGGCTCGTCAGATTGAACTCGCGATCGAGCGCGCCAAACAAGCCGTTGCGGATGTGACTGAATTGCCCGTTGGTGGTACCGCAGTCGGTTCGGGTATCAACACGCATCCAGAATTCGGACACCGAGTATCGGCAGAACTTGCCAAGGCAACCGGCGTCCCGTTTGTGGAAGCCGTCAATCATTTCGAAGCCAACGCTCAACGCGACGGTTTGGTTTCCTGCCATGGACATTTGAAATCAATCGCTACGACGCTGTTCAACGTCGCCAACAACATTCGCTGGTTGGGATCAGGTCCGCGATGTGGTTTTTATGAAATCGCGTTGCCTTCACGTCAGCCAGGAAGCTCAATCATGCCTGGTAAAGTTAACCCGGTGATGTGCGAGAGCATGATGCAGTTCACCGCTCGCGTGATCGGCAACGACCAAACCATCACCGTCAGCGGCGCCGCTGGAGGTCAGTTCCAATTAAACATCATGATGCCGGTCATGTGCCAAACGACTTTGGAGAGCATTATGTTGCTGGCCAATGGCACCAACGCGTTCGTAGAGTTTTGTGCGGCAGAGATGCAAGCCAACATCGACGTTTGTGAATCGTTTGTGGAGAAGAGCTTGTCGATGTGCACTAGCTTGAATCCCTATATCGGTTATGAAAAAGCATCCAAGCTGGCAAAAGAAGCCTTTAAGTCCGGCAAAACGATTCGTGAACTTTGTGAAGAGCAAGAGCTTTTGCCTCCAGATCAATTGGCCGAAGCGTTAGATCCAATGCGGATGACCGAACCACAGGCGTAGGCTAAACATTAACCAAGATAAAAACGCTCTGTTTCAGTAAGCTATATTCGCGGACGCTCACTGAATCAGTAGCAAAAAGTAGCTCAGTACCTAATTGAATCCATGGAGGGTTTCTTATGAAACGCAAGCCAAATCTAAAGTTGACTTTCCTATTGATTGCAACACTCGCACTCGGCCTGTTTTTAACCAGCGGGACATGCTCGGCCAGCACCGGTGTTGGCAGTCTGCAACTTGCTGAGGCTCAAGCTGCCGCACCAGCGACAGGAACACCTGTTGGAACCGAAGATGCCGAAAAGGAAGCCCAGCCGAAACTAGAGCTTGCTCAACAGAAGAAACTGGCGAGTGAATTGTTTGGGCTCACCAAAACCGTCAAATCGTCTCAGCAGCTCAGCGCTATGATCGCGAAATGTGATACGGCGGCAGATGCTGGTCTGAACGAAAAGTACTTCGCTTATGTTCGTTCGTTGAAAGCGTGGGCATTGAACCGTCGCGGTAACAATCGCTACGAAACGGCGAAGCAATTGAAAGCGATTGACAATCTCGCGCAGTATGAGCTCGCTTTCGAACAAGCGATGGCTGATTTTAATGACTCGATTGCAGTCGACACAGCGCGTTATCACACTTTTAACTCGCGCGGTATCGCGTTTGTTTTGAACGAGCAATATGAAGAAGCGGCGAAAGATTTTACCAAAGCCGTCGCGCTCCGCGCAGATTTCACTCAAGGGTATTTTAATCGAGCGGAAGCTCTGTCGGCGATCAGTAGCTATGAGTTGGCGCTCAAAGATTACACGACCGTGTTGCGACTTTCCCCTGATGATGCTCAGGCTATGACCGGACGAGCCCACTCGAACGTTGCATTAGAAAACTATGAAGCGGCGCTTCCTGATTACGAAGCCGTCATTAAAGCCTATCCGACCAACGCAGTAGCTGTAGTCAACCGAGGCGATTGCCATGCAGCGGCAGGAAATTGGAAACAGTCACTGGCTGATTATGCGTTTGCGAAAAAGCTGGTTGGCTCCGATCTGGCATCGAGTGGACCGAGTAAAGTTTCTGATTTAATCGATCAGCGGACTGCTTGGGTGTTAGCCACCGCCAGCGATGCAAGCATTCGCGATGGCGGAAAAGCCATCGCGTTGATCGAGCCTTGCGTTGATCGCAGCAGTTCACCGACAACAGCGATGTTAGAAACACTCGCTGCCGCCCAAGCCATCACGGGTGATTTCGAAGCCGCCAAACAAAACCAAAGTAAAGTAATTCAGTTAACTGGTGCCGAAGTTCCGGTTGACCAAAACCAAACGGATGATTCTCCGCAACAAGTCCGCATGACACTGTACGAAGAAGAAAAAGCCTACGTTCAACCAGAGAAGTAATACGCGAATACTGAGTTGGTGCTGGCTAGATGTTTTTGGCAGTCATGCAATGATTCGGGACGGTGTCGTGATTTGTTGGATCTTATGTACTTAGAAATCGCGACCTAGGACCAAAATACAATTGGCTAGGCGTATCGGAAGCTTACAATGGATTTATGGCATCAGAAAAATCTTTAGCGATCGTCTTGAGGGTAACTGAGTACAGTGAAACCAGCTGTATCGTAAATTTGCTGACACGGGACTTTGGGCGGATTGGAGCCATCGCTAAAGGAGCCCGAAGACCGAAGAGCCCGTTCAATACGGCGATCGATGTGCTAGCAGTTTGTCAGGTCGTTTTTATTAACAAGCCGTCGGCGTTGAGCATTCTTACCGAGGCCAAATTAGAGCGACGATTTCGCTCCAGTGAGACGGACTTAAAATGCCTTTACGCCGGATACTACGTCATTGAGCTACTACGGACGCTGACCGACGAGGGCGATCCAACGCCTGAATTGTTCGATTTGACGCATGAAATGCTGATTCAGCTGGATGAAGACAATTTTTCCGAAAATGAACTGAACCATTGGCTGCTGCGATTCGAACTAGCACTATTGGATTTGCTGGGTCAGCTTCCGATGCTGACTCGCTGTGTTAGTTGCGGTCGGGAAAAAACTATGCTGTCGGAAGTCAACTTTGGCCTCAACGCGGGCGGCGTTTTGTGTCAGACTTGCAGGCGAGGGAAACCAAACGTGGTCCAAATCAGTTCAGCGGGCTTTCAAAATCTGCTGGATTTGGTCGGGGCTCAAATTGGCCAGCAAGAATCTAATTCAGACAACTGGAATCGAGCTGATCAAGTCAAAGAGCGACGTGTTCGATCTTGGACTTCAAAGGCAATTGAGCCATCATTCAATGGTGATTTAAACGAGATACGAGAACTTATCAAACTTTACATCACTCATTTGCTTGGTTACCCGCCGAAATTGTATTCGTTTATGAAACAAGTCTAGAACTTGTTTCGTAAACAGTGACCGCCTGACAAGCGAATCACTTCCATTCAACCACCGAATTTTATTGCCGACAAGGACGTCGAAAATGAAACAACAGGTTAAACTGTGTATCGTGGCATTATTCCTGCTGATTTTTAGCAGTGGATGTCAGTCACTATCCAATGCCAAAAACAAAGCCAGCTCCGTTTTAGGCGGTGATTCAAATCGTTCCCAAAAGCGAGAAATAGATGCTGACGAGTTGTTGGATCCATTAGGGGCTCGCGACGGTGATCGGCTATTGCTGGATGATCTTGCGCCTGGCCAAATCGCCACCACGTGGAAAACTCGTTTCTCAGGTAGTCTGGGCAAAAACTCGGAACAGGCCACGGCCTACTATGACCAAGGCGAAAAGTTATATCGTCAAGGCATCGCCCAACTTGATTCAAACCCTGATGCCAACCAGCATCAGGCGATTTTCTCCGAAGCGGCTAATCAATTTCGACTCGCAGCAGCGGCCTGGCCCGATTCGGCTGTCGAAGAGGACGCGTTGTACTTCCAAGGTGAATCGTACTTCTTCGCTGACCATTACGTACAAGCCGGTCGAGCGTTTGAAAAACTAGTCAATGAGTACGCTGGCTCCAAGCATATGGATATGGCCGAAAATCGTCGATACGCGATTGCACTGTACTGGTTGCAGCTGTCGGAAAATGACAATGCAGTGAGCTTCAACGATCCCAAACGTCCAAAGGCAGGTCTCGCCAAAGAAGCTCGACGCGTGTTACATCAAATTCGCATGGACGATCCTACGGGCAACCTAGCCGATGATGCTGCGATGTCTTTAGCTAAGGCATTCATCAAAGCGGATATGCACTATGAGGCCGCAGACACTTTAGAAGACTTGCGAAGAAACTACCCAGGCAGCGATCACCAATTTGCCGCTCACATGCTGGAGTTGGAATCTCAACTGGCAATCTACCAAGGTCCGTCTTACGACGATCAGCCATTAGTCAAAGCTGAAGAAATTTTAAAGTCGATCGTGCGAACGTTTCCTAATGAATCAAAAAAAGAAATTGCCTATTTAGAAAAGCAAGCCGCTCGCGTTCAAAACATGATTGGCGAGCGTGATTTAGCGGTGGCTGAGTATTTCGAACGCCGTGACGAAAACTTAGCGGCTCGATTTTACTACCAAAAAATCCAAGATAAATTTGAAGGTTCCAGTATTGCTGAACAGGTTGAACAGCGAATCGCAGCCATCGAGAAACTTCCTCCTCGACCCGAGCAGCACGCGAAGTGGCTAGTCGACCTATTTCCCGATCCAGGGAAGTCCAAAGTGATTGTCGCAGGAGCCATCGAGCCGATTCCAGAAACTGAAAAGTAATTCGTAGTATATCAGTAAGCGAAATTCATTGGTAAAGCCGGGACTGAAAATCCAGTCAAATCAGTTCTGATATGCCATTAGTAATCAATCAGCAACCGCACCAACACTATCACTATTAAACTACCTATGACCGCATTTACCCGATTTACGATCTGTTGGTTGCTTTTGTTAACCACGTCCTGTTGGGTCGGATGCGCCGGGTATCACTTAGGAAACCAATATCTTTATCGCAGCGACATTCGCACTGTGCATGTGGCAATGTTCGAAAGCGATTCGTACCGTCGGTTTCTTGGCCAACGTACTACCGAAGCGGTAATCAAAGAAGTTGAATTGTCGACGCCGCTGACAATCACCAATCCTCAGATCGCCGACAGCTTTATTCGAGGGCGTATCATTCAAGAGCGTAAACGGGTCGTCGGCGAAAACCGTCTGGACGAAGCGCGATCGTTGGGAGTGACGTGGGTGGTGGAAATTGATTGGGTTGACCGCGCTGGAACGCCGCTCATGCAACGGCAAACCATTCAGATCAACGAGGATGCCGTGTTTATTCCAGAAGGTGGGCAATCGTTGACAACCGCTCAACAAAAAATTATCGAGCGAGTAGCTCGGCAAACGGTCTCCCAAATGCAAAACCCTTGGTAGCCACTGTTAACCGTATTGGTGACACCGTTCAAATTGCCGAAACGAAGGATTTGCGGACTCGCTACGTGGAAAGAGCCTTCTTGTTAGTAAAAAGAACGTTGTGATAAATGAGCTTAAATCTCACGTTCGACTGTTCGCAATTGGGCCGGCGGAGTAAAATTCGCGGGTCGTCTTTAAGATTAAAGCTCGGCCCAAGCGAAGCAAATTCAATAATAAAAAGAACTTTTGACGTAGGAAATTAAGCATGCTTTCTGACACCATTCAAGCAGCCCTGAATGTTCAGATCAACGAGGAAATTCATTCGGCGTATATATACCTTGCAATGGCGGCCGAAAGTGATCGCTTGGGTCTGCCGGGTTTCAATAACTGGTTCAAGCTGCAGTACACTGAAGAACTGGCCCATGCAGATCGATTCTTTAACTATATCCTCGAACGCGGTGGCGAGGTTAAGTTGACGACGATCGAAGGCCCGAAGGTTTCCAACGAAACTGCAGTGTCGTTGTTTGAAAAATCTCTGTCACACGAGCAACACATTACCAGTTGTATTTTCAAATTGAAAGATTTGGCGCGAGCGGAATCGGATCACGCGACCGACAACTTTTTGGAGTGGTTTGTGGCCGAGCAAGTTGAAGAGGAAGCCGCAGCACAGGGAGTTTTAGATCAACTAAAGCTAGTTGATGGTAACTCAAGCGGTTTGTTTTTGATCGATCGCGAATTGGGCAGTCGAAAACTCGAAGACGAAGGCGACGCTGCGTGACGCTTTTACGGTGTTCTCCTCGTTTCGTCAAACACTGGCCTGAAAACAAGTCTCTCGAATGTCGCCCAAAAAGCCGTCAATTAAATTACCGAATCAGTTAAAACGAAATCAGTTTTTGACTGGTGACGCGATCGCGGTGGCTCGGTCTTTGCCGGATGCGTGTGTTGATACCGTGGTCACGAGTCCACCTTACTATAAGCAAAGAGACTACGATTCAGATCTCCAGATCGGCCAAGAGAAATCGCCTGAAGCTTACGTAGCACGTCTTAAAGAACTGTTTGCCGAACTACACCGTGTGGTGAAGCCGTCGGGGGCAGCGTGGGTGGTGATTGGAGACAAATACATCAAAGGAGAATTGTTGGGAATGCCGTGGCAGGTTTGTTTTGCGATCAAGGAAGCCGGTTGGGTGTTGCGAAGTGACTGTATTTGGCATAAGCCCAATGCGATGCCATCGGCCTGTAAGACTCGTCCCACGACGGATCACGAGTACATTTTTTTCTTCAGTCGCTCGAAAGATTACTTTTACGACGCCGATGCGATTCGCGAGCCACACGTAACTTTTTCTGAAGAATCAAAAATGAAGGGTGGTCGTAACCACTTTGGCAAACGCAACGGGACGCCCGAGAAAGGCAAGAACTCCGGTGATTCGAACTTGCATGACGGTCGCTGGGATCAAGCTTTCCATCCCAAAGGTCGCAATAAACGAACGGTTTGGTCAATTTCACTTTCCAAATGTCGCGAGGCTCATTTCGCCGTCTACCCGGAATCACTGGTGGAAAATTGTATTAAAGCAACTTGTCCGAAAGGTGGGGTGGTTCTGGATCCGTTTTCAGGTGCGGGTACGACTGCTTGTACTGCAAAGAAGCTGGGGTTCGACTTTTTAGCTATCGATTGCAATCAAGATTATCACAAAATCGCTAAGAAACGACTGAGCGAAATCACCGCCAAACAAGGTCAGAAGCAGGCTCGCCAGAAGCAAGCTTTTTAGTCAGTTGTTGTGTTTCTGAAACTTACGGCTTTCCAGCTTGCTGCTAGAATGCACTTAAAATCGATCAAGCTTTTCATTCGTGCAAAACCAAGGTTTATAAAAGATGTCTCGACGAGAACAAATCGAATCCATGTTGGCCGATAGCCCCAACGACACTTTTTTGCGTTATGCCTTAGCGATGGAGTTGGCTAATGATGATGAAACCGCTGAACAATGTTTGGAGTTGCATCGCGGTTTGATGCAAGATGATCCTCCTTATGTGCCTTCATTTTTCATGGCGGGTCAGCAGTATGCGCGGCTTGATCGTATTGACGAAGCCAAGCAAGTTCTGACCGAAGGTATCCAGCAGGCCCAGCAGCAAGGTGATACCCATGCGGCTGGCGAGATGACTGAGTTCTTGGGATCGCTCTGAAAGTAGACATTGAAACTCGGAGTTTCTATGTAGAGCACTTCCTCCATGTCTCTGGGGTTTTGCGTTTCAAATTTTTCAGCCGAAATTCGCTGGAAGCCGATGCCACTTAAGCTTGTGCTTTTTTAATTGCTTTTAGTTGTTCAAACTCTGGACTTTTCTTGTAAAAAGTATCCAGTGGGTAACAACCAGAAACAATTCCATTTCTCGGCGCGGTCGTGCAGTCGCTAAACGTTCGGCAGATTTTCTTACGCGTTAATACTTGTCCTGCAAATACGTCCGCCGGGAGGTCCGGATACGAAAGTACCATGCGTCCCAGTCCGATTGAATCGACCAGCCCTGCTTCGATCGCTGCTTGGCCAACGTTTGGCAGCCACTCTTGTAAGTAGCTATAGCCAGATCCAACCATGATTAGCTCAGGGACTGCTTGTTTAAGCCTGCCGGTCGCTTTGATTTGGCGAGCGACCCCGGCTAGCGGGTCTTCAGGTGGTAGGTAGCCATCCGATGGCGGGAAAATGGCGGGGCGTTGAATGTGCGGATTGTAGTAAGGGCTGCCAGCGGTCGAACACAGGAGTTCGATGCCCAGTGATTTCATTAGCTTCAACATTTGAATCGGTTCCGCCAAATCCATTCCTGTGCTGGTTCCGTCACCTCCGAAAGCAAATTGGTAGGCACCATTTTCTGACAGCGGCCGCCCGAGTTGATCTTCATCTGGGCCAAAAGGAGCAAAATCAAAAATACTCAGCCGAACGCCGATCTCAAGTTTTGTTTTGCTACGGATTCCAGCAACCGTGTCTTTCAAAAAACGGGTTCGATTTTCAAAACTGCCACCAAAGTCGCCTGTTCGATCAAAACCCGACAGAAGTTCATGGCCTAGATACCCATGGCAGTGCTTGACATCGACCCAAGCGAAGCCAGCCTTTTCAGCCAGAACTGCCGCGGCAATGAAGTCATCAATCAGTTGTTTCAGTTCATCGTCAGTTAACAACGCACTTTCGGCAACGTTGAATTTACTGTCCAAAATAGGGTGAGCGTAGGCCGTTCGTGGTTCGATGATGGCTTTGTTGTTGGGCCGGGCGAACCGGCCGGAGTGAGTTAACTGTAAGCCAACGGATAGGTCTTCTGTATTTCCGAATCGTTCTTGATGAGCACCAATCAACGCCTCTCGTAAGCCAGCAATCTCACTGACAGTCGATTCATTCATCATTAATTGGTTCGGATTAGCTCTCCCGTCCGGGCGAACAGCAACTGCTTCGCCGCCCCAGATCAGTTTTGCGCCGCTAATTCCAAAGTTTTTCCACCGGCGGGTCGTCAGTTCGGTAGGGCGCCCGTCAGTGGTTCCATCCCAGCCTTCCATTGGCAAAATGCAAAATCGGTTTCCAATTAAACCTTGCTTGGTTTTGATTTCTGAGGCTAGAGCACCAGTCGGATCGACGTTATCAGTGAACGGCATTTCGCAATCAATTGATTTCAAGTGATCAAGAAAAAGATCGTTGGTTTTAAGCTTCGAGATTTTTGGATAGTTTGGCATCGTTGATTCAGGACTCTTGATAGTTTTAATGACACGTCGTAACAACTGTAATGAAAATTCCGCTAGGGCGCGAGAGCTTGTCGATCAAAACGAGAAATTCTTCCAAAAAGACTTTTCTTGTCCGGTCAACTTTGCCGATGAGGGTCTCCGTCATGCAAATGAAACAGAGTTTGCACCGGTGATCTAATTGGTCAGTCTGGTCGCTCTGTAATTTGAAACATTTGACAACCACCAATCTAGGTTCGCTGGCCAGCGAATAAGGATTGGTATGCCAGCGGATGGCATCGATGACAACGGAGGGTCTTAACCTTTATTCACGTGCGCGCAATAGAAACGCCTGTTGTGCACGGTACCTGAACTGTTACCTCGATGTTGTCACTATGAAATCCACCGCTCCCCATTATTTGTTATTTACTCAAGCCAATCTTCACCCATCCGGCGGGCATTGGAAGTTCGTGCTTGAGAGAATTGGCTCCGATTCACGGGTTGTAGAATCCGACGTTGAGCCTAATGTCAAAGGGGAGCGGTTGCAGTTACTTGCAGTCATCCGCGGTTTGGAGGCTCTCGACCAGGCGTCTCGAGTTACGTTGGTCACCCCCAGCACCTATGTCGGACGTGGCATTCGGTCTGGTCTTAAAGTCTGGAGCCGGCAAAACTGGCAAGTCGAAATAGATGGCGAACTAAAGTCATTGCGTCATGCATCGCTTTGGAAGCGTATTCACGCCGCGATGAACATTCATCAAGTCAGCTGTCGCACTTGGCAGTTCGACGCGCCGCACACGTCCGTTCAAACTGCACAAGGCACGAACTTATCGACTCCCTTTGCCAGTTCGGTTCCGAAACAAACACGAGAATACCGACCCAACCGAATTCGCATTAGCGATGAAGTCCGTCGTAACTCGTTTCAGTCGGCCAAGCCAATGATGGACGCCGCAACAGTAATGCTGACAGAGCGGATCAAGCCGATCGGGGAGGGCAGGGCATATGGTTACGCGGTAACCTAACGTGGGGGCGTTTCGCGACAAGATCGGTATCAAAACGTATTCTTTCAAAAATGAAACGGTTGACAATCGATTTTTCCGTGAAATAAAACAGACTGTATCTACTGTCCACCATTGACGGTTGTCGATTGCTCCCTCTATATCAGTGACACTATGATTATCCTATTCACCTATATCTACTGGCTCCTAAAATAAATTCAGAGTCGGCCGCGAAGGAATTTTTGGCTCGAAAAGCTTTCGCATCATCCACGTCTACGACATCCACGTTCCAAGCAAAGCCAAGATGACTGCCCAAAAAAATCAATCGTTCCCTACAATTTTGTCCGAACTCGATCTCCACCTGTTTAACGAGGGCAGTCACGATCGCATATATGAAAAACTCGGTGGTCACATCCGTACTATCGATGGGGTCTCAGGTGTCAACTTTGCCGTTTGGGCGCCCAATGCGAAAAACGTTAGCGTGGTTGGTGGCTTTAACTTCTGGGACAAGACTCAGCATCCAATGCAGCAACGACTCTCGAGTGGCATTTGGGAGCTATTTGTTCCTGCGATTGAAGCAGGCGAGCCCTATAAATATTGCGTGACCGACGTTCATGGTAATCAAGTCGACAAAGCGGATCCTTACGGAACCGCCAGCGAACTTCCGCCTCGCACGGCGTCGATCGTCACTAGCTTGGACAACTATCAATGGTCCGATTCGAACTGGATGAACAAGCGTGCCGTTAACAACGGGCTCGATCAGCCAATCAGCGTATACGAATTGCATTTGGGTAGCTGGCGACAAGACAACAGTAAACCCAACGGCTGGATGAACTATCGCGATATCGCGCATCAATTAGTCGAGTATTGTCAGGAAATGGGATTCACGCATGTTGAATTGATGCCAGTCTCCGAGCACCCCTTCACTGGAAGTTGGGGATATCAAACCGTTGGTTACTTTGCTGCCACGAGTCGTTACGGATCGCCTGAAGACTTGATGTATTTCATCGATCACTGCCACCAAAACGACATCGGTGTAATCATTGACTGGGTGCCTGCACACTTTCCGAAAGATGAATTTGGGTTGGCAAAATTTGACGGCACTGCGTTGTACGAGCACGCCGATCCGCTGCAAGGCGAGCATCCTGACTGGAGCACTTTGATTTTCAACTACGACCGAAACGAAGTTAGAAACTTCCTAGTGTCCAATGCTATGTTTTGGTTTGACAAGTACCACATTGACGGGCTTCGAGTCGACGCTGTGGCTTCGATGCTGTACTTGGATTACAGTCGCAAGGAAGGCGAGTGGGTTCCGAACGCGTATGGTGGACGAGAGAATCTCGGTGCGATCAGCTTATTGAAGTCGATGAACGAACGAGTTCACGCAAATCATCAGGGTGTATTGACCATTGCGGAGGAATCGACTTCATGGGGCGGCGTCTCCCGACCAACCTACGACGGTGGGCTTGGGTTTTCAATGAAGTGGAACATGGGTTGGATGAACGATACGTTGAAGTACTTTTGTAAGGATCCAATTCACCGAAAGTATCACCACGATGAATTAACGTTCAGCCTAATTTATGCATTTAGTGAGAACTTTATGCTGCCTTTTTCTCATGACGAAGTTGTACATGGGAAAGGATCTCTGATCGATCAAATGCCGGGCGACATTTGGCAAAAGTTTGCCAACCTGCGTTTGTTATATTCCTACATGTGGACACATCCTGGGAAGAACCTGTTATTCATGGGCTGTGAAATCGCTCAATGGATGGAATGGGACTACAATAAACAGCTTGACTGGAATTTGCTCGAACACGAAACGCATCGCGGTTTGCAGAAATTGGTGGCCGACCTCAATGGTGTTTATAAACGCGAACCAGCTCTCCACCAGGTTGATTTTGATGGGCATGGTTTCCAGTGGATCGACAGCATGAACCGCGACAATAGCGTGTTGGCTTACGTTCGTTTTGCCAAAGACCCGAGTGACTTCGTACTGGTTTGCTGTAATTTCACCCCGACTGTCTACGCGGGGTATCGTGTTGGCGTGCCGTCTGCTGGAAGCTATCAAGAGATTTTCAACAGTGATTCGACTTACTATGGCGGGTCCAATCAAGGCAACGGTATGGGGATTACCTCAGAGAACATTGAAGCTCAGCAATACGAACACTCGGTCGAGCTGACATTGCCTCCCTTAGGCGTAACGATTCTTAAAAAAGTATCGTAGAGCTGACTAATTAGGGAATAGCTGCTCCACAACCCCGGGAAGCTCGTAAATTCTGACTTACTGGGTATCCTCAAAATCTGGTCAGTTCGCTATACTGTGGCCAAAATCCGGGCGCAGATGTGAAAAAGAAAAATGGCCGACCGTCGGCTCCAGCCCAACATAAACTCGCAGCCTAGCAGGCGCGGTAAAGGAATATTTAAGTGACAGACGAACTATTTGACTACTTTGGCAAAGGTTCTAAGAAATTTGAACCACTCGACGACGATCTCGATTTGCCAGAAGTTTCACCAAAACGTACTTCAGACACCTCAACAAAATCCGCTGAACAAGAGTCGACAGGAATGCCGGTTGAGCATAGTAGTCCGACGGAAGTTGAACCAGTTGCTTCAGCGACGGATGTGGACGATGATGATGTTTTCGCTAACTTTGGCGCGGGGCTTTTTGAAGACGAAACCGAAAATTTACCGCCACGTAAGCAGGCGCCTCGAGTAAAGCCGGAAACTAAAATTGAATCTAAAACAGAAACTAAGGTAGAACCGAAGCCGAAGTCTGTCGATTCGAAGCCGGCCAAGCTAGAAGTCGCTGCAGTTGATCAGGTCGATCAAGCTGACGATTCCGAAAGTGGAACTTGGGATTTTCTTGCAGGCATGTTGGGTATAGGCGGAAAAAAATCCAAGCCTACTGAAAAGGCTGTCGACGAAGTGCAGCCAGCCAGCAGTCAAAAATCGGCAGCTGTATCTAAGGGCAAATCGCAAACGGCCACAGATGAGCTATTTAATTCGTCCGATGACGAGCTTGATTTAGCTGGCTGGGGTGATGAGCCCTCGGCTGAAATCGAAGAATCGGTTGCACCGGCCAAGAAGTCCGACGGTTCGTCGCAATCAGGACGAGGACGGAAACCCAAACGAGACCAAGCACAGTTGGAGAAAGCTAAATCGTTAACGCCAACTGAGGACGCGTTGGGTGACGATGATGAGGACTTTGTTGAATTCGAAGTCGAAGAGCTAACACCTTCGGCCCGCGGAAAGAGTAATGACGATTCGTCAAACGATCGCCCTCGCCGCCGTCGTCGTCCCACCCGCCAAAACAGCAATGACGATGAAGTCAGTGTGAACAGTTCTCGTTCAAACCCTCGAAATAAGAACGACAGCGAAACGAATTCGCGAGGTGGTGGGCAAAGACGTGGTCGTGGTCGCGGTCGCGGTCGGAACCGTGACCAAGAAATCGACACTCAAGATAACAATGTCGATTCCGTTGCTAGTGCTGGGCGAGATTCGGAATCCAGCGATTGGCAGGACGATAAGCCTAGTTCCGACAGTCGTAGTGAACGGAGCCGAGGGTCACGCGGTCGAGGGCGTAAACGTCCTCGACGACAAGTTGAGGAATCAAACACAATCGATGATGACTTCAGTACTGAAGATCTAGAAGTGTCGTCCTATAGCGATGATGGTAGCGACGATTTGGGCAAAGAAGAGTCTCCAAAAAAATCGCGTCGTTCCCGCCGTTCGCGTTCGCGAAGCCGCGGTCGAAACAATGGTGATCGAAACGACGGTGACCGTAGCAATTCCGAGCGAGAATCATCTAGCCGTGGATCGTCGTACCGAGATTCGGGAAGAGGTCAGAGAGATTCTGAGCGTGGTGATCATGACTCTGAGCGTTCAGTTCGCCGTCGAGGCTCGCGAGACAGTCGCGATCGAGGTTCACGCGCAGAAAAGCCACCACAGTACGCGGAAGTACCAACGTGGGACGAAACGATTGAAAGTATGATCCAATCGAATATCAAAAATCACGAGAGCAGTTCCAACCGTGGGCGCGGTGGCCGCAACAACGGGCGAAATCGTGGTGGAAACAATAAAAACAGCGGCGGTAGAAGCCGACGTTGATTTTTAGTAACGCCTGATCGTTACCGCTCCAGCGATTCAGCGACAGTTTTACTTTTATAAATGAAAAGCCGGTAGCCTTTGTCTGCCGGCTTTTTTGATGGGCTCGCGAAAACGCCACGGTAATTGACTTGTTGCCGAGGACATTATGCTGCTCGACGCGCCTCTGATGATGTTTGAGAGAATAACTCGCGACGAAGATGCTCCAAGACCTCTCGATCAGCCCAATAGTTCACATGGCCGCGCGGCCCAACGGGAATATTTTGATACTCCGTTTGGTGAACACAGGCCTGACAGCCGTTCATAACCGGCTGTGATTCGAACTGCAGCGGAGCCGGAAAATTAATCTCGTTGCCGACGTAATCGTCTACCCGAAAAACGTTCAGCCAGCGATCGACTCGTTGATTCAAGTGGCTCCAAAACGGTTCATCTAAGGGCGGATAAAGGTGGGCGAAATAATGTTGATACAAGTGGCTAAACGGGGATCCCATGGTAACCAAGGTAACCGTACGAAAACTGTTGTTGAGCCAGTCGAGATCTCGGTCGTTGAGCGTTTCGATCGCGGCCATTGTTCCTTGGCTGTGGCCGATCAGCACGAGTTCTGGCTGATGGCTGTATTTGTCCCGATAGTGTGCAAGAAGCCGGCGCAATCGATCGTGCAACGCCTCTCTACGAGAAAAAAATAGTTTGCCGTTTTCGAACGTTGTTTCCGCAACGTCAAACTCATCATCGTCGTCCAAAACATCACTAACGTTAGTGGGGCGAAAGTAGAAATGGTTGACGATGTCCAAAATCATGTCAAAGCCAGGTCGAAGGTGAGTCAGGAAGAATACGAACAAACCGCCTAGAGGAACTAAAATCGAAATCGCGTATCCGTTGACTGTTGCCAAACAACGGTTCAGTCCAAACACGCCAAGCTCACTTTGACTTTGTTCATTAGCGAACGTATTCGTTAACCAAAGTGAAGTTACCAAAATCACTCCCACGCCGGTACAGACCAGTAGTATCGATTGCATCCAAGGATGGACGACTAAACGTGGAGCGACGATTCCATTTTGGTAAGCAGTCATCGGATCACGACTTCGCCACAATGCGTAACGAATCAGAACCACTATCAACGTCAGCAATACCATGACAGCCATGAGCATTTGCACGCCCAAGTACGGAATCGCGTCATCAAACACTTGAGCCATATGAGTAAGGCCGTATAAAGCACCGGTGCTTTCTTTGATCGCCAACCAACTCATCGGAATAGCGTGGCTCCATACTCCAACGGCCAAAGCGGGCAATAAAAATGCGATGCTAAGCGCTGGCCGATGATTTTTTTGTTTGAAGCTTGCCAATAAGTAGCAACATGCCATTGCTGCAATGATTTGAATTTCAACGAACCAAAGGCATCCAAGTAGTACTACCAGCATATGACAGTACCACATCACACCAGGATGAATTTCGCAGCTATGGGCAATCTCGGGAAATCGATTGTCTAACCAGAGTAGGCGTATTAGCATTACACCGACAACAAAGGCAGTGGTTACATTCATCCAGAACCAAAATCGCTCGACCACCCGACTGCGTGTGACACGAGATCCAATTTCAGCCGCCAAAAATGCGAATCCGCCACAGCCCAAAATTAGTACTTGAGGCCAGTGGATGTTTGAATGGGACTCTTTCCAGACAACGTGACTGCCGCAAACTGCCGCGATCAATAACCCCAAAAACATCGTAACAGCCAACACGGGGCCTTGGAGGATCCCCGAACTCATCAGGCCGAGACGCTTTAACCAAAAAGCTGCCTTGCCCGATTGATCCCCGGCGACATAGGCAACATAACGCAAGCCAAAGATAATTTGAAAAATTCCCCGCAATACACCCAGCCAGCCTCGGTTTACTCGGGATAAATCACCCCAAAATGCCTCGCAGAGTTCGATGTGCCGGTTCTCAAAGTATACGTTCGCTTGGTGCACTGGAAAGGTTTTAACATCCGAATCGCCACTGGCTTGTCCGCTTAGGTTTGATTTCTCAAGCAACCAAGTAGTGCGAGGCGATTCTACGTACGGTCTTTCCTGATCGGCCATCGATCGGCTCAGAATCCCCAGCGTCTTTCCAGGCTCCGGATCGCCAATACCATGAACGACCACAACGATCTGGCTTGGCAGGTTACGATCGGACTCGGACACTTGATAGCCTAGTAGTTGTCTAGATATTTTAGTTTTGGTGAACGGAACGGGGGAAACAATCAACGTAGATGAAACCCAGCTAGTGCTTCAATAAAGCACAAAGTTTGCCCGCCTATCACGATGGAAGACTACTGGAATTCCGAAAACGGCTCACTAGCAAACCGGTCACGGAAGACAGCCAAGTGGTATTTATGTTTTGTAGCGATTGATACAGTCTATTCGTTAGCAGTAGTTGTGGTGCTAGCGTCTTGGTTACTGGATTTTTTGTTTTATCGGGCTGTCTTAAATGACTGTAATGGACAAGAAACTTGCATAGAGTCGGCTGTGGCCATAACTAACGCTTAAAGTCGTTAAAGTTTAACAAGCAATGCGCAATTTGCATGTTTCTCGGTTACTTCAGGATCTTCCTGTCATAAGTGTTGTGCCGATTATTCAGGTGTGCCTCATGGATGAGACACAAGCGGACACCCTGCGGAATTCAAGTTCGGTACCGTTGAAGATAATTTTTTAAATTGATTGACGTCTATGTTGGCTTCAATTAGTCGTGTTGTTTGAAAGGAATCAAAAATGCGTGCCGGAACTGCTTTTGCAGCTTTGTTGGGAATGGCGAGCTTCGGTGTCGCTGCATGGGCGCAGGTCCCGATCTCCAGTGTTGTGGGTACATCTACCGTTTATCAAGACGCTGATTGTGGGTGCAATGCTGCACCAGCGGCTTGCAGTAGTGGTTGTAACTTAGGTTGCGACACAGGATGTAATACGAATCGCTTTTTTAGTTTGGGCAGTGGCCTGGATTTCTTAAACAGCGACTTGGGGGAAGCTTGGACACTGTCAGAATTTCTTTATGGTGACTGTCAACCAAGAATCAACATCGGTGGATGGTTTCAAAGCGGTTACCACAGTGATGACAATGGCTTATTTAATGACCGACCCGATGAATGGAATTTGCACCAAGCATGGTTGTTCGCTGAAAAAGAAGCAGTGGCTGGTGAAAGTCCATTTGGTTTTCGTGCTGATTTGGTATACGGTATCGACGGTGCTGATACTCAAGCTTTTGGTAACAATCCTGGCAACTTTGATTTCCAAAACGGATTTGATCATGGATCGTTCGCTTGGGCAATTCCTCAGCTTTACGCTGAACTAGCGCTAGGCGAATGGAGAATCAAGGGAGGCCATTTCTTCACAACTATTGGTTACGAAGTAGTTACTGCTCCGGACAACTTCTTCTACAGCCATGCCATTACCTTCGTCAATACTGAGCCGTTTACTCATACTGGTGTCGTGGTTTCACGTAGCCTTGGTGAAAATGTTGATGTTCATGGCGGCTGGACTGCGGGATGGGATACAGGCTTTGATTCATTCAACAACGGAAGTTCTTGGCTGGGTGGTGTCACTTTGCAACTGACTGATAGGTCTTCATTGGCTTATACCTCGACTGCGGGCAATTTGGGTGCTCGCGGCGACGATGCTTATTCACACAGCATAGTTATGAACACTCAATTGTCTGACAGATTAAACTGGGTTATCCAAAGCGATTTGCTTAGAGTCGGGTCAACCGGCGAAGACAACTTTGGCATAAATCAATATTTGCTATACACAGTCAACGACCGACTCGGATTAGGTGGTCGTTTCGAATGGTGGAAAGGGGATACATTGACTGCTTATGCTCCTTACGACGCGGTTCTTCCAGCTACAGGCAGTTTGAGCTACTACTCAGCGACCGTAGGTGCAAACATTCGCACCACGGCTAACACATTGCTTCGCCCTGAGATTCGCTACGACTGGTCACCAGCGGGTGGCTACGATGAAGCAGTTTTCGGCGTTGATGCGATTTTCACCTTCTAAAGCAACCTGCTTTGTTGAAGTTGAGTTCATAAATAAAAAGAACCGTCTAGAGTTTGTCTAGACGGTTTTTTTTGACTGCAATGTTAGGTTGGGATTGCCGCCGGCAGGTGAACGGTTCCGAGTTGTTTCTGAAGGGAAAGCGCAGTTTCTAGAATTAGACTCCAACTAATTCGCGGTGTTCAGCCACCAAGCGGGTGATTAAATCCATCAAGCGGTCATCGTTAAATGGCTTGACGACGTGTTCATCGGCTCCGGCTTCAGCCGCCATTTTGCGATGTTTTTCAGCCGCTCTTGATGTTACCATCACGATGGGAGTTGAAGCGAATTCGTTTTGTGTGCGAATTCGTCGAACAAATTCCAAGCCATCCATTCGTGGCATTTCCATATCACACAAAAATACGTCTGGTGGTGTTTCGGCCTCGTCTAAAATTTCGATCGCATCCACGCCATCTTTTGCGTCTAACACATCCCAACCTCTTAGACGTAAGAGGTTGGTTGTAACACGACGTACGGACAATGAATCATCGATAACCATTGCGAGTTTGCGACGATTGGCCGCCATCGATTCCATTCTTTGGACACTACTAAACGGCGTTGATGTGTTTTCTTGGCCACACAAGTCAAGAGGATCCAAAATTGGAATGACAGTACCATCACCGGAGATGGTTGCACCGATGTATCCTGGAACGTTTTGTAGGTGATCACCGAGTGTTTTAACTACAATGTCCTGACCACCGTCAATCGAATCTACCGTTAAAGCCGACTTGTCGTCGCCAGCTTGCAAGATCAACATCGGTCGAGCCATTTCGAAATGGCGTCCGTTTGGGTCTGCCGTGGCCATGTGAACTGATAAATATCTTAGTTGTAGAGTATCATCGTCAATGTCAACAGTTGCCTGTTCGCCGACTTGAGAAACATTGCTTGGTTCCAGACTGGTGATCTGCTGAACGGCTTGCATTGGAATCGCAAATTGATGTCCGTTTGACTCCACGATCAAAGCGCGAGTCACAGCCAGTGTGGTTGGAAGGTGAATCGTGAAAGTTGACCCGGCACCGTTTGTGGTATCAACGCCGATGGTTCCCTTCAAACGTTTGACAGCTTCGCCAACAACATCCATGCCAACTCCTCGGCCGGAAACGTCAGTTAGTGACTCAGCTGTACTGAAACCTGGCAAGAAAATTAATTCCAGTAACTCTGGTTCGCTAAGCGTTTGGCCTTCACTGATCAGACCGCGTTGCAAAGCTTTTGTACGAATTTTTTCTAGATTAATTCCGCGACCGTCGTCAATAATACGCAGCGTAACACTAGTGCCTTGATTTAACGCCTCCAAAGTAATCTTGGCTCGCTCTGGCTTGCCAGCCTTTTTTCGTTGACGTGGGGTTTCGATGCCGTGGTCAAGACCGTTTCGCACCAAGTGCAACAGTGGATCAATAATCTCTTCGAGCACAGTTTTGTCGAGTTCAGTGTTGCCACCGACGATTTCCATATCAACCTTTTTGCCAATCTTATTAGACACTGTCCGAACAGTTCGCTCAAGGCGATTTGAAATGCTCGAAACCGGAACCATGCGAATCTTCATCAGGTTGTTTTGTGCGTCTCGATTGAAACGTTGCTGGCGTCCTAACAGTGAATTAAAATCTCCGTGTATGGTTTTCAGGTCTCTAGCGATCACCGCCACGTCGCTTGTGGCTTCTGATAGTGCACGCGCGGTCAGGTGAAAGTCGGTGTAACGATCAAACTCTAATTCATCCAGTTCTTGTTTCCGATTCTCAGTTCCATTAAAATGTAGTTTTTGATTGTTCTGATCGAATAGATGCTTGCGCCGACCAGGCTTTAATGCATCGACACTGTATCGTGTTTCAACTTCTTTGGACACATTTCGGAAGCGTTGCAGTGAGACATTCATGTCCTCAATGCGAGCTTCAAAATCGGTCAAACGTTGGTTGAATGCGGATCGATTCACAACCATCTCACCAATCAACGCGACCAAACCGTCAAGGCGATCCAACGGTACTCGCAAGTACTGCTGATCTTTCTTGGATTTCAGGCTTTCAGCAGTTGCTTTTTCAACCACTTGTTCGGTTGGGACTTCAATGTCTGTAGTTTTGGTCAACGAGGGCGTCTCTACAACTGGTGATTCATTCAAAATCGGAGCTTCATCGGCAGCCGTTGATGGTTGGGTCTGTTGAGCGCTCTTTGTCGCAGCCAATTCGATTGCGTAAGCGGCAAACAGTTCTGAAATGATGCTAATAGACTCTTCTATTTCAATGTTGCCTGATTGAAGCGTTTGGACTTGATCTGTCGTTCTCAAAAACAAATTAACTTGATCTTTAGTAGGTTCGGTTTGATTGTCGGCCAGAAAATCAAGCAGATCTTCCATGCGGTGAGTCAACCGTGTAATCACTTCCAAGCCTACTGCCGCTGCAGCTCCCTTGAGTGTGTGGGTCGAGCGACGGATTTGTCCTAGCGAATTGACATCGGCACGATTGTTGTTCAGTTTTTCTAGGCCAGCGTACATGCTCCGCAAGTGATCTTCAGCTTCTTCGGCAAAGATCTCTACCAAGTCCTCTGGCAATGTGTTTCCGTTGACTAGTTGCTCACGGATTTCTTGGAGTTCGCTATATAAAACTACATCCGCAACCGCCGCCTCGAGTGTCACTGCATCGCTATCATCAATTTGATTACCTGCGATTTCAGTTTCTTCTGCAACCGCAGATTCATCGTCGGTCTCGTTGGCGCTGAGTAATTCGATTTGTTGGTCGAACGCCACGGAAACGTTTTGTAGTTGTTTGGCCAATTCATCAAAATCGGCTTCCATTTCCAGTAAATTCAAAAGTAACTCGGCAGCGTCCAAGCATAAGCTTACCTGTGTTTCAGTTGCGCCTAACTCTTTTTCAAGCAGCAGGTTTAGCAACATTTCTAACCGACAACTGAGATTGCTGACCGCAGGAGAACCGACGGCTCCAGCGGCACCTTTGAGTGTATGAGCGGCTCGGCGGATGTCTCCGATGGCTTCCATGTCGTTGCGATCTACTCGAAGGCGATCCAAACCATCGGCAATGGTACTCAAATGGCTTTCTGTCTCTTCGGCAAAAATTTCGACCAACTCTTCTAGCATATTGCCACTAGCGCGAAGTTCATCGATGAATTGTTGTAGATCAGCTTTTGATTCTGACATGATGTTTCTCGATTGAGGACACTGATTCCTGACGGAGAGTGATGTCCCATTAAATTATGAGAGGGCTTGTGGGGTTGGCTGATTGATGTGAATGCAATTGACGCATCCGAGTTTCATTGCCGCATCAAAACTGACGGTATTTATGCCGTCAGCTTGAAGTCGGTAATTTCTACTTGTTAAACGTTTAGACTTCTATCGTCAGAAAAGCTTTTAGCATTTCAATATAGCCGTCTTCATAAGCACCGTCGGTACCGGCGAGCATGGCATCTACGATGTCACCAGAAATCTCGCCCTCAGATACTTCGGCGACTCCCATTGACCAGTCAGCGAAGTTTCGCTCCGCGGTTGGTTGGCAGTATCTCATGTCATAAGAAAGAACGGCTGAACTGTTTGCAACTTGCTCGAACATAGAAATCACGGCGTCTTTTGGTCCTTCGAGAACTTGTAAAAGGCGTGATTCTGTGTGCAGAACCATTCCAGTCAGGTTGAGACTTGGGTTCTTTGCACGTACTAGTTTAATCATTGTATTGACGTCGTTATCGTTTGATTTGACGCCTGTATAGACCAATCGATATAACTCGGCACTTTCGGAATTGCTGATGATGTTAGAAACATCCTCAACTTGGTTCAAAACATTTTGTTCAACTTCGTCGTTAGCGCTGCTATCACTCAAAACAAACTGCGATACAGATTCACCGAGTTGGTTTGCCAATGTCGCTAGTGACGAAACTTGGTCAGTCGCTTCACGAGACTTGTTAGCCGATGTCTTCGTGGCGTCAGAGATTTGGTTGATTGTATTCGCAATCTCTTTAGACGCTTTCGCTTGTGTCGACGCGGACGTCGAAACTTGCTGAATCATATCTTCCAACGATTTCGAAACGTCGTTAATTTCAACAAGTGTTTTACCTGCCTGAGAGGCTAGGTGAGTACCTTCAACAACCTCACGCGTTGATTCTTCCATGTCGGCAATCGCCTCAGACGTTTCCGTTTGAATGGTTGAAATTAGCGAGGCGATCTGTTTTGTCGCATCGGTCGATCGTTCCGCAAGACGCTCAACCTCTTCCGCAACAACCGCGAAACCTTGTCCCGCTTCACCTGCCATAGACGCCTGAATCGAAGCGTTCAACGCTAAGATAGAAGTACGGTCAGCAATATCGGAAATCAACTGAACGATTTCACCAATCTCTTGTGAAGATTCACCCAGTCGCTTAATACGCTTGGAGGTCTGTTGTACCTGTTCACGGATACGATCCATACCTTCAACTGTGTTCGCCACGGCCTCGAAACCGCGTGTTGCAGTTTCACGAGCTTGCTTCGCAACAAGTACCGAATTTTCGGTTTCTTTGGCAACCGTTTGGAACTGATCAGTCAAACTCAACACCTGCGTGGATGTTTGACTAATTCGCACCGCTTGTGATTCACTTTCAGCAGACAACATGTTGGATGCGTCCACAATTTCGCCCGCAGATGATGTCACCATGTAAGACGCGTTTTGTACACGTTGGACAATCGAGCGAAGTTCTTGGGCCATATGGTTAACCGAGCTTGCAATCGCGCCTGTGATGTCACCGCGAACCTCAGCAGCAACACCCAAGTTGCCAGACGCAATTTGCTCCATCTCGCCGATCAAACTTTCAATCGACGATTCGATCGCAGCACGTTCTTCAGAAGACTGAATCAGAGACAGCGTGTTGTCAGACATCGCGTTCAATGCAACCGCTACATCGCCAAGTTCATCATTGGTGATCTTTTCAGCGCGAGCATCAAACATGCCAATACCGATATCTGACAACATGTCGGTAATTGATTTCGCCTGTCGTCGAATACGACCAGCAATCAAGAAAATCGCCGCTAAACCAGCTAGCGACGCCAACACGAAAAATGTCACACCCTGTGAAGCAATCCCTAAAAATGAAATCGGTCTTTTAACTTCCGATTCCGTAATTTCTGACATCAATGCCCAAGTAACCGGTTGTGATTGTCCTTTAACACCCTCATAAATTGTTACTGGAGTCCAAGCACTGTAAACACGCTCACCACGATAGCCGTCAATGATTTTGTGGCCAGGTCTTCCTTTAAATGCTTCTTGGGTAGCAAATGTATCAACGGACTGCTTAAACGTTACGTCTTGGCCGTCTTCTTCAGCGGAACGAGAGTTGTTACGCATCAAATAGTCTTTTCCGACCGCGTAAGTTTCACCTGTATTACCAAGACCAGTACGCTCACCCATAATCGCCGCAATTCTATCGATCGGCATCTGGAAAATCGCAACGCCAATTTTGGTATTACCTTCGTAAATCGGTGATGAAATGAATGACGCAGGAGCTTCATAAGAAGGAATATAATCTTCATAGTCAACTAGGAAAACGTCGTCCTTTGAAGTCGCGTTGACGGCTAATTTAAATGCACGACCAAAGTTGGTTTTGGCATATGGGCCTTGCGTCAATGATGTCGTGAAGTCTAATTCTTTAAACACGGAATAAACAATGTCGCCTGATTTCAGGTCGCACAAGAAAATATTATCGTATCCAAACTTCTGAAGGTAACTTCGAACAATTGGATGATACTTTCCGTGAAGCTTTGAATAAGTCGTGCCATCATTAGCAGCGTTTAATTTTTCTTTCGAACCCATTGGCTTTGGGTTGTTAGCGATGTATTGGTACTGCAAATAGATTGAGTCGTCGTCTAAAGGAGCGAGCTGCCGTTGGATAGGTGGATTTTTGCCAGTGATACCTACAAATTGCTTGGTGAAGTTATCTTTGTAGTAAGCTTCAACTTTGGCTCGCATTTTAGCGAGTCTTTTCGATTCAACGTTCGCTTCTTCCTTGGCGGACAATTCAGCATCAGGGAGTTGCTTCATTGCTTCGACGATCATCGTGTTTTCGCTAAAGGTACGAACTTGATTTTCAATTTGCCCAAAATAATTGGTAAGTTGATTGGCTTTAACGGTTTTAATTGCTATCAGTTGGTCAACCGCCTTTGATTCAATCGCGCCATAGGATGATGAATAAATCGACCAACCTACTACCAAGGTCGGCAAGATACCAACAATCAGTAATAGCAGGTACAACTTCCTAGAGATGCTTCGACTGAGAAATTGTAAAGGTGATTTAAGAAAATTCATTGGGGAGTCCTTACGTGGACGGATGATTGAGTATTAACGTAATTTGTTGAGTAAGCAATCGCTGACTGTTCGGTAGACATTAACTTTGTGAAGCGAACTGAGTAAGTTCCTCGCAACCTAGTAATTCGTCAGGGTTGATCAAAATCGTGGTCGCCTCGTCGGTGACCGAAACACTATCAGCAAAGTTAGTAATTCGATCGGACAGTTCAGCGAGAGGCTCGCGTTGACCGCTTAGGTTTCGGATGCCAAGCACTCGATCAACAACCAAAGCCGTGTGCATATTGTGACGCTCGCTGTAGACAACAATAATCTTTTCACTTGCAGACTGGCGGTCACCGGGTAAATCCAACAGTTTGCTGAAGTCTGTAACTGACAGAACTTGCCCACGCAAGTTAGTCACTCCTCGCAGCCAAGCTGGAGTGCGAGGAAGAACGGTGACATTTCCGCAGCGGTCAATTTCCCGAACTCCTGTTATAGGAATCCCGAAAACGTGATCGCCGACTTCGAACACCGTATGACGTGGGCCAACGTCTTGCTCATCGTCCGATTGTTCTTCTTTCTCATCGTTCGATTGATCTATTACTACTGAATCGCTATCGCTCGATCCAGCGTCGAATTCAGCCGTCAGGTCGTTTAAAATTGCATCAAACGTACGTTCGCTCGTGGGGGTGCTTTTGTTTGAGGATTCACTGCCGCCTGTTTGGCCAGCGAGAATCGACGATAGTTTTTCATCATTTTGGTCATCGTCTTCAAGCCAACATCTGGCTTCATCGCCAAAGGCCGCCAGCAAAGCGTCTTTTAACTCATCGCTTGACGAGCATGGATCGGTGTTTGGGCTAGACATAAGTGATTTGTGTGTGTGGGACGTATTCGAAAATATGTTTACGGGGTCGGAATGGAAATCAGTTGTTCCACCGATTGGATTAGATTGTTAGGGTCAACTGGTTTTGCCAGATACCCGTCTGCTCCCTGCCGTTGACTCCAGATACGATCTTTTTCCATTGCTTTGGAAGTTACGATCATGACTTTGATTGCTAAATCTGGATCTGATTTAATCGAACGACAAACTTGATATCCATTCTTTTTGGGGAGTACGATATCAAGTACCACAAGCTCAGGATGATGCTCGTATGTCAATTCGATTGCCTGCTGCCCATCCTCAGCTGTCAGCACGTGATAACCTTGCTTTTCAAGGATGCCAGCAATTTTTCGTCGAGTTGTGGGGCTGTCTTCGGCTACCAAGATGGTTTGTTTTTCCATGATGCTATGCTCTCTTTTTTGAAATGCGAAACATCAATCACTACCAGTTCTCGGTGAACTCTTCGACAAACAGATTCATGCTTTGTTCAACCTGTTTGGTAATCGAAGAATCGGTTCCCAAACGTTGGATTGTCGCTACGAAAACTGTTGCACAAACTTGAGCCATTGATTCGCCCAACTCAGTATGCGTGGCGACCGAATTTTCGCCTGCTGAATCGAAAAACACTCTTATTAAAGAACGTGTCCATGGTTCACTGTTGACGTTATCGCGATGATCCTTGATTTTCTCAAAGGCAGTTTTTACAGTAGCGCGTAGCTCTTCCGAGTCATCCTTAAGATGCGTTTCTGCAAAGTCCAATAACAACTCTAGCATTCGCTCGGACGTAGCGGCCGATTCGTGGACTTGATCGTCACGATATCCTTGTTTCGCGACTGTAAGTTGGTGTTCGAGTTGACATACCAAATCAATGCAAGCGATTTCGATTTCGGCGTGCGTGCCAGTTGACGGTGTCGCTTTCGTCACTTTGCTATGTTGCGTACTAGATTGTTGGGGGGCGTGGTTCATTTCAATGTTGCAGACGGTTTATGGACTGCTTTCTAAGGGTTCTCGAAACAATGTTAAATTGATATTGCCTTAAGTAAGATCGAGGTGTTGTTAAGCAGGTGTTCCGATGAAACTATGGATTTTTTCCAATAGGTCTCTTGATTCAAATGGTTTGGTTAGGTAGCCATCACAGCCGCTCATTTTTCCGCGAAGTTTGTCAAAGACCCCGTCTTTGCCTGAGAGCATGATGACGGGAATGTGTCTTGTTTTGGCGTGCTTCTTGACGAATTTACAAAGCTTGTATCCGTCGAGCCGAGGCATGTTGATGTCTGACAAGATCATCGCAGGATTGCATTCAGACATTTTCACTAATGCTTCGACACCATCTTCTGCCTGAACCACGTTGAAGCCTTCTCGCTCCAAGGTAAGCATCAACAGCTTTCGAATTGTTGGACTGTCATCGACGGTTAAAATGGTCAGTTTTTCATCTCTCACGCGATCTGACGCACCGGTGTCTGAACTTGGTGCGACAGTTGCCGCGCGAACTTCGTCGGCGAGTTTTTCCGCATCGGCTGCGATCGCCGATTCCGGCTCGTTATTGGCACTTGCTTCAGCGCGCTCTTGTTCCTCTTGTTCGGCCTTAGCGGCTGCTTCGGCTCGCTCTATCTCCTCTTGATCGGCTTTGGCGGCTGCTTCAGCTTCAGCTCGCTCTGTTTCTTCTTGTTCGGCCTTGGCAGCTGCTTCGGCTTCGGCTTCAGCTCGCTCTTGTTCCTCTTGCTCGGCTTTGGCGGCTGCTTCAGCTCGCTCTTGTTCCTCTTGCTCAGCTTTGGCGGCTGCTTCAGCTTCAGCTCGCTCTGTTTCTTCTTGTTCGGCTTTGG
>CAZHCH010000022.1:0-45502 GCA_964530985.1 uncultured Pirellulaceae bacterium
GCTTGTAGGCTCGCAATCTGTGCAGCTTCGACAGACCGAGACATTTCGTCTGGGCTCCGATGATCCAATCGCTTGAGATGACGAAGACGATCTAAGTGTAAGTTCGCTTCTCGGCGCAATGCTCTGGAGGCTTCGTCGTTGCGACCGAGTTGAACTAGGCTGTCCGAATATTGACGGCAAAGATCAGCTCGATAAACAAACGGCAATCGGTCACTGATGACCGTTTCAAGGTATTCATACGTTTCAACAACGTCAGCATGCTGTTTCTTGGCAGCGTACCCTTGAATCTGATCTACCAACGTATCAATTCCCGCTCCCTGCAAAAATGATTTCCCACTGTGTAGGATGACCTCTGTTTCATCGCCGACCTTCCAAGTCGAATCCTTCGCAATCTGGTAAAGTTGCCCCATGTTGTTGACATAGACTTTAGGTAGAGTCAACAAGCCTTCCCCCTTTGTACCAATCACTTGCAAGTTCATTGAGCAGTACGAACCGTCCGTGAAGCCGCCGCGGTGAAATTGATTTGGGCCGCCGATTGGGGCTACCTTGGTGACATAGCCAATATCCTGGGAAATCAAACTCGATTTGCGAGCCCATTTTTCTGCATATTTGAAGTATCTGGGCATCTTTTTCATGCCCCAAGCACGGCGAGTTTCAAAATCAGCATTGGGGGCAACAGCTGGCGAGTTGTCGGGTCTGGAATCAAGAGAAAGCAACATTACGCCACCCCATATTGGAGAGGTCAAAACCCCAAACACGATGGAAAAACGAATCGCTAATCTGATCAGCCACGGCCACTGTTTCTTGGGAAGTTCCATTGGAAACGGTTTTGGCTGAAAAAGTAATTCAGAGTTTGTTGTTGTCTGAGGCATGGAGATCTATCTTGAACACTAAAGACTACCTGTTGTTAATTCACTTTGAAAACGTACGGCGCAGACCAACAGAATTTAGACGCGCAAACTCCACCTGCTAGAAAACAGATGCTTCCGGTATATTCAAGAAAGAAATTTAAGGATCAAACGGGTGGTATCGCCACATCGATCTTAGGCAGATCGTACGAAACGTGCAGTGACTTAGGTTCAGATCACTTTACCTGTCGTGAAAACGTCTGCGAGGAACCTCGCTTTGTGTGGTATTCAAAAGCAAAGGTTCACCAAAGTCGCCTTTTGCTACGGTTGGTACATCTTTGATTCGGTTTGTAAACTGGCCATCATCGGTTTCAGTTGTTCGCGAATCGAATCCATCAGCGGGTCTGTCTCCGCCCCTCGGACTCGCTTGGAGGACACCTCAATCGCCTCGCCAACGTCAATGATTACTTTTGTTTGACCGTGAACGCGACACTTACCGAACAGATCCTCTTCGAATTTTTCGACCGTCTCCAAAATACGGTCCACCGAAGGATGTTCGACAATGTAGTTGTCTGGGTAGCAGGCGATCTGCTGAGCAAGGTAGCTGGCGGCGAGGTGTTGCCAGCGGCGTTCTCGTTCGGATTCGTCCAGTTCGCCGCTACGAGTCATCTCTGGAAAGATCTTCATTCGTATCGCTTTAACACGTGTTTGGATACCTTTGGTAGAGTGCTCGCCCAGCCATTCTTCTTCGAGTGGGTGTAACAAATGATCGATCATTCTGTCTTGCCGTTGCCGGAGGGTAAGACTGCCATCGTTGTTGACCCCGTATTCGAGTTCTTTCAACGTCAGCAATGCATTGCCGACTCGAATGATGCGATCGATCAGCGGTACATTGGGAGTTGGCGACCAGCTGAGTCTTTTTTCGATGTCGTCTAAAACTGGTTTGCAAGTTTTTTCGAGGTCGCCTTTGAATAGATACTTGATTGCCAGCGGATGCACGACAACCTTTCCGGCGTCCTTTTTCTCACGACGTTTGGCAGCTGTACGAGCAATGAAGGCAGGGCCGTCCATGAAGGCCATCAAGCGGTCGTTAATTCGACTGGTCACCCCCGAAGGAAAAATCAATAGCGGTCGTTCGCCGTTGACTAACACGTCAATCGCATAGTCGACTGCCTTACGATCCAACCCCTCTCGGTTGACACTAAAGGCTCCCATCAAACGGATCATGAAAGTCGTGAACCAACTCTGATTGAATAGATGCCAGCTGGCCATTGTGTACATCGACACGGGAGTTTCGCGACACAAGTGGAACATTGCAATCGGGTCGGCAGTACGCGGGTGATTGGGGGTCAACATGATGCCGTGCCCTGCGTCGATCGATGCTCGTAGGCGGTCCATATTGCGGCACTCGTGCTCGACGACACCGTGTTCCTTTTTAAGCAGGCCCTTAAACTTCCCAGCTTTCGTCAGCAGCCGCTGTGGCCAAAACCATTTGATTGGCGGCGTGAACTGGTACGGCTTTTCAATCAGAATTTCGTGCATCGCATCAAATCAATTAAGCAGAATAAGTTTCAACGGCGTCTTTGTCTCGAATTATAAAATTGCGAGTTGTCTAAATGGGGTCGTCAGCCAGAACAATTTCACCAGCATTCCAAGCGTCTAGAAACGGAACAGCACTGGAGATTAAGTTGAATTGCTCTCGCAATGATCCTGGTGTGTGCCAAGCGTAGAATTCGACTTCATCTGGATCAAGCTTTATTTTTTGCTCGCCAGCAAAACGAACTTGCCAAAAGTTCAATTCGACGCCTCGAGGGGAGTGGCACGTCCAGACTCGTTTAATGGGGGTTACGTCAACACCAAGCTCTTCTCGCATTTCGCGTACGATCGCATCTTCCTGAGATTCACTAGGTTCGACTCCCCCACCAGCAAAACCAATGGCACCTGGAGCTTTGACTTTTTGCGAGCGTTTGATGGTCAAAAATCGCGAGCCATCAAAAATAACAGACACCACGGCCCCCAACGGGTAGTCGCGTTTTTCATGAAGTTTTGGTTTTGCTGCGCCAGCGAATTCTACGCAGTCAGTGACTGGTTTTGAACAAATTCCACAGCTAGATTCGCCATCTTCGTTGGTGACGTTCGCTAATCCACCGCAACTGCCTTTGACGGGTTTGTTGTTAAAAATGGCTCCAACTGCCATTCCAAAAATCATCAAACCGAACACACACAGTGACGCAATGAACACCGGCCAAATAGAATCCGCCTCACCGGTTTGCTTGTTCGAATTGCTTTCTAGTTGTTTTCGATGTGCTTCGTCGGCAAAGGGAAAAGCCGCGGAACCATAGCGTTTGTATTCGCCGCTGAAATCTCCGGTTCTGTCTACCAAATAATATTCATTGCCTTGGCCATCAAACAATTCGATCGCCCGTTGCCTGCCCATTACGATTGCCGCGGTCGCCAATGCATCTGCGGTCATGCAATCACCTGCCAAAACGCATGCCGATGCCATGCTATGTTCAACCGGTCGGCCAGTAACGGGATCGATCGTATGCGAGTATCGCTTCTTGCCAACTCGACGGAAGTTTTCATAGTCGCCGGAAGTTGCGACTGCCCCGTCGCTGATTAAAGCCACTGCGTCGTAATCGTCTTGAAAGCTATCGGGTCGTTTTAATCCAATCCGCCAACTCGTACGGTCGCTGCGATGGCCACTGGCTCGGACCTCGCCGCCGACCATTACTAAAATGCTCTTGCAGCCCATTGTGGTCAGTTTTTGCCAAACTTGGTCCACCGCGTACCCTTTGGCGATCGCGGAGAGATTGATTTGCACAGAGGGGTGGCTTTTTTTGATCCGTGGTGGATTCAGTTGTACGGTCAGTTTTGCGTAGCCTACAGCTTTCAAGGTTTCTTTAATGTCGTCTTCGCTTGGCGGGTCAAATGAATCTCCGGGGCGCCAATCACTTCGGCCAAAACTCCAGAGTTCTACTGCAGGTCCAACGGTGATATCAAATGCACCCTCGGTGAGCTTGCTGATTTCGATCGCTCGCTGCACGACTTGTGCCGTTTCCGCGTCACAGTCGATGAAGTCGGTTGACTTTGAGGCGTTAAACTGACTGACGTAAGAATCGTCGATGTACGTCGACATGCGCTGGTTGATACGATCGAGCGTTTGTTGGACCGTTTGCTTGAGAGTTGCTTCGGCAAGATCGCTTGGCGGGTCGACGACGGTGACTTCATATTTTATCGGCCCCATGCATTTGCCTGATATCGCGATCGATTTCAGTAGCGGTTCAGCGGTTTCAGTCACTGATTCGGACGATTCGGTTTGCGAGTGAACTGGTGGCGTTAGGTTCAATGTCAACAGAATAGCAACTGCAGCAATGGCTATTTGCCACCGGCGGCTCGACAACCAAGAAGTTACAGCGGCGCTAAACGGTGCTGTGTTGTTTCGGTTTTCGTCGTTTGGCGTTAAGTGAACGATCCCATTCATAGTGGATTTCAATTGTCGAAAGGGAGACTGATTGCCGAGCTTTGTCCAGATGTCGAGCTGTTTAGGCATCTTTTACGATGCCATACTTTTTAATTTTTCGGTCCAAGGTAGAACGTTCGATTCCCAGAATCGCAGCTGCCTTGCTTTTGTTCCATGTCATCGCTTGCAAGGTGGCTTCAATGTGCCGCTGTTCGATCATCTCGAGCGATTCGGGCTGGTATTCTTGTACGATGGTGCGCAAATCAAAATTGGACTCGCTGGCGGTGGTTAGGTTCGTTAACGATAACTCGTCGAGTTGTATAATCTCGCCTCGCGCGAGAACCACGCCCCGTTCGATCACGTTTTTGAGTTCGCGAACGTTGCCGGGCCAGCGGTAGCGTTTAAGTTGATGTTGCGCTTGTGGCGAAAAGCCTTGAATCTTGCGGCCGGTTTCGGCGTTGTATTTTTGCAGAAAGTACTCTGCCAGTTCCATCACGTCTTCGGCACGGTGCCGTAACGGTGGTACGTCAATCTGGACTACGTGTAGCCGGAAAAACAGATCTTTTCGGAAGGTGCCACTGCGGACAGCTTCTTCTAAGTTCCGGTTCGTTGCTGCGATCACGCGAACGGAGACTTTGATTGCCTTGCTTCCGCCGACTCGTTCGAACGGGTGCCCTTCAAGTACTCGTAAAAACTTGGCTTGAATGGAAGGGCTCATTTCGCCAATTTCGTCGAGCATCAAAGTGCCTTTATCGGCCGCTTCGAATTTACCGGCCTTGCGGTCGGTCGCTCCGGTGAATGCGCCTTTTTCGTGCCCGAACAATTCGCTTTCCAGCAGCGATTCCGATAACGCCGCACAGTTCAAACAAATGAAAGGCCCACGTTTTCGCTCACTAGAAAAGTGTACTGCTCGCGCAACCAATTCTTTACCAACACCGCTTTCACCGCGAATCAATACCGTAGCATTGCTCGGTGCTGCCCGGCCAATCTGTTCGTGTACTTTGAAAATTGCATCGCTTGCACCCACGATCTCGCTCTGCACACCCAACTGATCTTGTAGCTGGTCGATTTGGTTTCTGGTTTTTGAGAGGTCTTCAACGAGCTTTTGTTCACGGAATCGAGTTCGCAGTGCCAGCGCAACGGTTTCGGCAACCGCCAATGCGAATTCGAGGTCATCGGAGTTCAAACCTTCTTTTGCATGTGTTGAATACAAGTGCACCAAACCGATGCTGCGGTTGCTCATCCGAATCGGAGCCGCAATCACACTGGTGGCCAGTACCTGGCCAGACTCGTCACGCAGGCCTAGGGCGCTGTCGTCTTGGACATCGCGAGCAAGTACTGCCTCACCACGTCTTAACGCCGTCTCTGAAAGAAAGTTTGATACCCGTTGATACTGAGGATGAGCGTCACTGCGCCACGACAAGATTTCCAGATTCTCAGGATCGACCGTCGTTGGGCGATTAGCCGGCACCATTAAAATGCCGCCAGCGTCGACGTTTGCGATTTGAAACAAGCAATCTAGCGCCATTCTCGCGATCGCCCGCGGTGTTCTCTCGTTGGCCAGCTCAAATGCCAAGCGACACAAACGTGTTGCGAGGCGAGACTCTGATCCTTCTTCAGGGAGGTCTTCGCCAGTCAACAAATCTGGACGCTGTTTACGATGCACGATGTTCGTGGGTTCACTTATCGTTTGGGAAGAAAGCAGCGTTTCAGGTGCTTCGTCCTCGACTTCCAAGCCAACCAGTGTCTCGCCACCAATTTCGACCTTTGAAAATACTTTGCGGTCGTAGGCTTTCGATAGGTCAGTGACAAAAGCCAGTTGAGTACCGGCGATTAAAATAATGTCACCTGGTTTAAGAGCCTGATCACCGGTTACGCGTTCTTTGCCAATCGCCGTTCCGTTGCGGCTACTCAGGTCTCGCAAGATCCAGTTGCCTTCGGACAAAAAGATCTCTGCATGTTGCCGGCTGGCTTGGTCTTCTTTAATGACGATCTGACTGTTGGTGGAGCGACCGATTGTGGCCGTTCTTCCCGGCATCAACCGGAATACATCTGACCAGTTCTTGCCATCACGAATTACCAAGTAGGCGATGTCAGGCGAGTTCTGAGGGTTTTTTGGAGACACAGGCAACAGTGGTCTTTAGTTCAAAGGCTAGTGGCTAAACACGGTCGCGCGAGTCTCTGGTCTAAAACTCGCATTGATGGTGCCGTTTTGGCAAACGAATCGGTGCAACCAGAAACTCGACCCTGCCTAATATAGTATGCAAAGCGTTCAGGTTCAAAGGCGTTGTGCGGCAGGCGCGGAGTTTGCGCTGAATTGACGTATTTGTTTGCGAAGAATGTGCTCGAAGCAACCGTAGAGTCCACCTAGGCCAAACGATCCGAGGCCACATGGTAATGGGGATCTTCGGAAACGTTTACCTCAACTAAATCACCGGCAGTGTTCAACAGACCGCGGCACTCGGGACTCAAATGGGTTAGATGTAAACGCTTACCTACGGCTTGGTAACGCTCGGCTAGCCCATTGATGGCTTCCAAACCGGACTGGTCGTACACTCGCGAGTAGTAAAAATCGATCACGACGTCTTCTGGGTCGTCTGGGATCGTGAACATATCTTTGAACGAGGTTACGGAAGCGAAGAACAGTGGGCCGTGTAGTTGGTAGATTTTGCTACCAAATTCGTTGTATTTGACGTCCGCTCCCATGTGGGTGGCGTGGTTCCAAGCAAATACCAATGCGGAGATAACGACGCCTAAGATCACTGCAGATGCCAAGTCGTGCATGAAAACGGTATAAGCCGTCACGAACATCATCACTACTACGTCTGATTTGGGAATCCGGCGGAACATTTTCAAAGATGCCCATTCGAACGTTCCAATGACAACCATGAACATTACGCCCACCAAGGCGGCCATCGGAATTTGAGTAATCCACGGTGCCAGAAACAATACGAACGCCAGTAAGCAAACCGCTGCGGTGATTCCTGATAGTCGGCCGCGTCCACCTGAGTTGACGTTGATCAACGATTGTCCAATCATCGCACATCCGCCCATACCGCCGAATAAGCCGCAGATGACATTGGCCGTGCCTTGGCCAATGCACTCTCGATTTCCTTGGCCTCGAGTTTCAGTGATTTCGTCGACCAGAGTTAGTGTCATTAACGATTCGATCAGTCCAACGCCACACAAAATGATCGCGTACGGAAAAATAATTCGTAGCGTTTCGAAATTAAGAGGCACTAGCTGGTTTGAGTCTAAGAAGTACGGCATTGGTAAGCCACCAGCGATCGATGCTGAGTCGCTTTCAGAGGCGATTACCTTTGCAATTGCAATTTCTTGTTCTGCGTTCAAAGTGACTTCTTGATCAGATGCCGATTCAGGAGTTGTCGATTGCGAGAGGCCAGTTTGAGTGGCTAGCGATTCATGTGGATCTTGAGTTATCGATTTATCGCTGACGATTGGGTGGCCGTGAGCGTCGACACCTTTGATTGCAGCAATTTTTTGGGCTTTATCGTTGGTCGAAAGCATGTCGCCGACGGTAGCCAGCAAGTTTTCGTGGCTGGCGTTGTCTTGTTTGTGGTAGTGATTTACGGTTGCACAGATGAGCGTGACGGACAGGATCGCAACTAGCGAAGCAGGGACCGCTTGTGTTATTTTTGGCAAGAGCCATATGATGATCATGGTTAGCGCGACCATCGCCAGCATCCAGTTCAAAGGCGCACCTTGCAGGTATACCAACACGCCATCGGCTGATAACGTTTTAAAACTGCCCAGCTGAGCCATGCCGATCACGATGGCAAGTCCGTTGACAAAACCCAGCATTACCGAGTGCGGGACCATACGAATGAGCTTGCCTAAACGACAGATACCGATTGTGATTTGTAGCAAGCCGCAAAGGACGACAGTTGGAAACAAAAAGTTCACGCCGTGCTGCATTACCAATGTTACGATCACAACTGCCATCGCTCCGGTGGCTCCCGAAATCATTCCGGGACGACCTCCAACGATCGCAGTGATCAGCCCCAGAAAAAACGCTGAGTACAAGCCGACGACGGGTTCGACGCCGGCGACAAAAGCGAACGCGATTGCTTCTGGGACTAAGGCGAGGGCAACGGTCAGTCCAGATAGAACGTCACTTTTGATGGAGGCTGAGCGTTGTTTGAAGTAATTGAGCATGAAGGCAGGAAAATGCGTAGACAAGTTGCAGAATGAGGTGACTATAGTCGCGCGATAGAGGGCGTCAATGTCGCTTTTCGCATTGATGTTCGGCTTCTAAACTGAATTTCCTGCCATGGTTTTATTCCTCCGACGACACGGTGGACATAATCGCCAGCAGGTGGCTCTTTCGGTTGCAATGAAGCACTCTAGTTAGCGCAGGGCCCGTATGGTCGTGATTCGACGCTGCCAAGATTTTTATAGTACGTGTACTGGTTGTGGCATTTGCTATCGGTTTGGAGGCGTATCGTTGAGGATTTTATGCGTCGCCGCGGTTAACGGTCCGCCGCTGCCATTTCTTGGCAATCAAACGAATAGCGAGCAATAGATCGCCATATAAGGCCTCAGCCCTGTAAATAGGGTGGTAGATGTGCAAACACGAAAAAAGGCCGCTTGATTACTCAAGCGGCCTTTTGGTTTCTTTTGTGCAAAGATCAGACGGGTTTAAACCATGTCCTTCAGACCTTTAAGAGCACGTACTTTAACTGCTTTGCTTGCAGGGCGAGGTTTGGCCCATTGCATCAAACCGGTACCAGGGTTGCGAACTTCACGCTTGGGCAAGGCAGGTTTGTCTTGAACAACAACTTTGCAAAGGCCAGGGATGGTAAACATCCCAGCTGAGCCTTTACCGGCGATGTTCTTTTGGATTTCTGCAGTCAGTGCGTCAAAGAACATTTGAACTTCCTTTTTGGAAGTGCCAGTAGCTTCGGCCATGCTGTTCAAAATTTCGGTTTTAGTTGGTGGCTTTGGGCCTGTTTTCTTCGCCATGAGACGATTCTCCGGTTTGGTTAGTTGAGTATAGAGTTGATTGTGTATGCGGTAACAATGTTGGCCAATTCAATTGAATGAAATTGATGGCCGATCTGCGACGCCTCGTAAAACTTAACAGTGCGTTAGGCTCTGCGACGTTTGTGATGGCTGAAATTAGATCGATTCAGTCACAGGATTCAAGGCAGTTTGCACTGAAAACCACGGTGTTAGGGCGATTTTTGGCTAAAAAAAGCAGTTTTAGCAAGGGTTTTTACGATTTCAGGTCGTTTGATCAGGAGAAAGCTCAGTTTCCCACCGGGTAACTGCTTTGAATTCATGTCTGTGTTTCGCTTTGAATCGATTGTATTGGCGGTCTATTTGCTACTGCTTAACACGACCGTCGGTTCATTCGGATTACTCCGATGTCTCCGTAAAAAAGGCTTGTCGGGATGCTTCAAGATGAGCATAGCAATGCAAATTTTTTCGTTTATCGCGAACGGTCCGACGAAAACTGTTCTAGCTACCATTAGCTATCCCGCCACTTATGAACAGAACAAGGATGTTCTCCATGAAGTCTTCGTTGTTACCTATTCTCACTTTTACGATCGCCGTCTTTGTCGTTCAATCGGTATCTGTGCAGCCAGTTGCTGCTCAAGAAAAGCTGTTTGGCAAAGGCCGTTTTATGAAGCGAATGTTTCGAGACTTGGCTCCGCCGCCAAAATCAGCCAAACCCGCCTCGAAAAAGGGACAACTTCAACCCAAGCAACCCACGTTCGCCACTCGGCCAGCGCAAAACGCTCAGCCTACCTTGGCCGATCAATCGTCTCGCTCTCGAAACACGAAGCTGCGATCGACTCAACCCGCTCGCAGTGAGTTGAATCGTAAGTCGGCCAAACCGCTGCCAAAACCTTCGGAGGCTGCTGACCGAGATGCGTTGCCGACTCGTTCAAACGCAAAAGCAACGCTCGCCTTTGGGATGTTGGTTATGTTGCAAAAGGACAAGCTGTATGTCGCTCAGCTAGATCCCGAAGGAAACGCCGCCGCCGCAGGCGTACGTATTGGTGACCAACTGGTGGCTGGCGGTGGAATCGACTTTGAATCAATGGCTGACTACAACGGAATTGGTGATATCCTCGAAGATGGCGATCAACTAGAGTTTGAAGTACTGCGGGGCGGTCGCGAGCGAGAGATGATGATTGTCTACGGAGAAGTCCCCAAAGACCAAGCCAATGCGATGCTGGAAAGTCGTGTCGAACACAAGACGACTCGTGATTCCAGTCAACGTCGCTCGACGCAAAGGCCCACCGTCAATCAAATCAACACTCGGGCCAATAGCAGTTTTATGCCGAATCGACAAAACGTTGAAGTGCCAAAGCGAACACAAGGGTTTTCACCCAATAACCAACAAACGAGTGGACGGAGCAGTAGTTCGCAAACGATAAGAAGGCAGCAGCAAGAGATTCAGCAGCTTCGATATCAACTCGAGCAAATGAAACGACGCAATGTTAATGGTCCACGCTTACAATTGCCGCCGTCTGCCGAATCGGTGTTGAACTAATTGTTAAGCTGCCAGCGGCTTATTGTTTCGAAAACGTGAAAAGTCAGAGTTTAAACGAGTATCTTATCAGCCGAGTTTTCAGTCATAGCAACTGAGGGCTCAATACAAAATAGTTTCGTGCAGGATCGTTGTTGGAGATCATTTACAGTGACTCAAATTATTGAGTTGCGGTGGGTGGTCGCTATGATTTCAACGGAGTGCACTTCAAAACACGGTCGACACCAAAAAGTCGGCCGTGTTTTATTTTTGTTAGTTAATTCAAGTGGTAGTGGAGGCAGGAAAGGCTTGCGTTAGTGGTGGAATATGCTCAAATCGATTGGGTTAAGTATTGCCAACTAGAGAAAGTAATCTGTTGAAATCTACCATTGTTTACATTGCAGTTGTCGCCTTTTTGTTGCTAACTATAACGACGGTGATCGGCATATGGGCCAAAGGCGATCGGTCAGAAACCGTCGCTGAATTGCGGGACGTGATGTCGGGTAGTTCGGTGGCAAAGGACCCTGCCTCGATCGCCAAAGTTCCTGCATTGGTCGATTCAGACGATGCGCCTGTCTTACTGATCACTGCAGATAAACTGGCCAAGGCTTGGGTTCCGTACGCTATATGGAAAACGAAAAACGGCAAGTTGACGAAAATTGTCACCACGGAGGAAATCGACAAGAAGTTCATTGCTGATTCGCTTCAGGAAAAAATTCGATTATGTGTTCGCCAGCATATCGATAATCACAACACCCGCTGGCTGGTTCTGGGAGGAGACTGCTTGCCCGATGGCGGAGGTTTGGTACCGGGGGGGCACACCACTGTACATAGCAAAGAGCCAGAAGGGATTCCAACTGATATTGTCTACCTGAGCCCCACCAATTGGGATGCGGATGGCGATGGGGTGTTCGGCGAGTTTGAAGACGACCGCGAAGCGATCTCTTACCCCGACGGGTCCGTTGGACTCGGTCGAATTCCGGTTCGCAGTGTGGATGATGTCGAAGCCTTTACGGAAAAGGTGATCGCTTACGAATCCAAGTACCCAACAGATCAGTTTGCAAAAAACATGCTTTACACGTGTACGGAAAAGCACGCCTATAAGAAAGTTCGAAACAGTTGGGATGATTATGTTTCGGAAGCTTGGGACGGTGAAGTCCAACGGTTCTTTGCACACGAAACTCCTTGGGATGAGGAAGATGAACCCGGCAGTTATCAATTAAGTGCAAACAACTTCGTCAAGTTGATTAATGGTTCCACTGTTGGCAAGCTTCATATTCATGGCCATGGACATTTTCCAATGTGGGTTTTAGAGAAATCAATTTTCGATGAAAAAAATGTCAAGCAATTGTCCAACGCGGAAGCCTACCCGTTGATCACGACCGTGTCATGTTTTACTGGCCAGTACGACTCTAGTAAGGATCCATCGATCGTTGAACAAATGTTGCGGGCACCGCGTGCAGGGTCCGTTGCGATCGTGGCACCCATCCGCAGTGGAAAGCCACATTTTGCAAAACGATCTGAGATGCGGTTGATGATTACCGAAGGAAAACTGGACGGCACAACGATGTTGGTGACTAATTACTGGAAGTTTGGACTAGGGGATTCTCAAACCACTGGCCATGCGTTCGCAAATGCCAAACGCGAATTGACGGACGGCGCTGCTAAAGCTTCAGGCTATCACCTTTGCATGTGCGAATTGAATTTACTGGGTGATCCCACTTTGGACATGCGAGCCAGTGTTCCGCGGTCCCCCGTCATGAAAATCGAAGCCAATCAAAGTGGTGATTCCCAATGGAATGTTGCGGTCGCAACGGATGCCCCCGGTTCGACGATTTGCCTGTGGGACCAAAAAGACTGCTATCATGTTGCCACGGCTGACAAAAACGGAAATGCAATGTTCGCGGTGGCTACTCCCGAGAGGCAATTCGAAGTCTCGGTCTCCGGAGTCTCTTTAAATTCTGTTATCAAAAAGCACCAGTTGCGCTAACAAGGAATCGGTGAGCCCCTCGATTGCTTTTGCAGAATTTGCCGGTCGAGCCTCGATGAGCCAGATTGGTGGTATGTTCCAGCACGGCAATTCGGTTGGCGCAGCGTTCTCGCTGTTGATTCTTGGGGCAGGAGTCAACGTTGGGCTACTTTGCTGGTTTGGGGCTGCGTTCGGCTTAAAACGAGTAGCGTTGTTTTGTTGTCTTTTATTGTCAATGACGCTGGCTTTGGCGTATGCGATGGACAAACCACTTTATCCAAAGGGTGTTACTTCAGCCGGACATACTCACGCGTTTGATGTTTACACCCATCCCTTTCACAAAGGGAAATCGGGATTCTGGAAGTCGGCAAGGGAAGACATCGCTGAACATCAAGAAAAGAATGGAGCTCACGGAGTAAAACTTCTGGGAGTACTTGCGTTAGTGGGGATTGTTTTTCGGGTGAGTGAATCGCGATGGGATCTTAAGAGTTGGCTCGAAAGCCAGGAGCAGCAAACCCCTTCGACGTGGGACATCGCATTGCCTGCATGGGTAATTGGGATGGTTGCTTGCATGGGCTTGGTGGTTATTAGTGTTTTCGGAACTTATCTTTATTACCCCGAACCTGAATCGTTGCTAGGCGACCTTTCTCAAATCAACGGCAGTTGTGTTGTCGCAGCTAAAACTGGAGACTGGGAAGGCGTAGATAAATGGGTCACTTATTGCGACGACTTGTCTCGTCGTTTGGAAGTCGGCGTATTTCTACGAACTGGGAGTATCAGCGAGTTCAAACGAGCCAAGGCTAGCGCGTATCGTGATAAGCTCGATGAGCTAAGAGACGATATTGCGGCTGGGCAAACATCAAGGACAGATGAACAGGCAATGGAGCTGTTGCAGTCGTATCTTCAGTTGAGCAAGGCATTTCGCGAACAATGATGGACGCGTTCTTTGTCTTTTTTGCGTTGCCTTAGGTGGCGGTATTTTGGTTGTCTGAGCTGGTATCACTTGTCGACGGTGCCAGCCTGCTGACGTACATAACAAAGAACGCCATGGCGTCCTATTCGGCGGGAAGTTCTTTGATACGGATGTTGCGGTACATCAGCTCCGCCCACTCGGCTTGTAGACCAATGTGTCCTTTGGTTAGCGGCGATTTCTCTCCGTCCTTATCCTTTTGAGTAAAGTTGAAGGTCTCCAGCACGACTTCACCGTTGAAGATAAACGTCGCCTTCTCACTTCCATGGACGTGGATTTCCATCTCGTTCCATTGGCCTTTGGGTTTCTCGACTCCTTTGCTCGCCTGAGCGTTAATTCGTCCGCTCCTTCGCTTGCCATTTTCAGAGTAGAACCTGCCTTTCATTGGCGTTTCCGTCTCGAGGTTCCCGCCGAGTATAAAAAGGTCGCCAGTATGGAATCGCCCTGCTGCATCTCTACCCCGAGGTTTATCACCGGGCGATTCGCCAATTTGCATCTCCAATGAGGACGGCCAAACCCTCCGTAAATTCCCATGAACGTGAAACAAAAGCCCAGCGTCACGTTCATGATCGACTCGCGGAGCAAACCTACTTTCAAGCCACTTGTACTCTAGTTTAAGAATGAAATGACTAAACGATTTGTCGCTAACGAGGCAGTCAGATTGTTGTTTTGACCCCGCTTCTTGGTTGGCGTAAACGTGGATCGCCTTTTCTTTTTCATTGACGGAGAAAGCCCCCCATTTGTCTTCACCCGATGCGCGAGCTGCCGCCCAACCATCGAGTGTTTTTCCATTGAAAAGCGAAACGAATCCTTCCTCATCCTGAGAATCGTCTGCCGTTGATGGATTAGGAGCTTGTTGGGCAGCCGTCGCCAACTCAAATTTTCTTGTTGTCGATTTGTCCGCTGTCGGGAAGTCGTCGGGAATCTCGATCGTTACTTTTCCTGTAGCCGCCCACTCGGTGCCTCGTAAGAAAGTGGTGATGAATCCAACGCCTTCGCAAGAGTAAGCGGCGTGCCCGAGAGTCGAGTGAAAAATCCGACCGTCCTCGTAATCAATCGCCATCAAAATCGGTTCGTGGCGTCCGCTTCCTTTTTGTTCCGGCGAGGCGTATGCAGTAGCCAAAATATTCATATTGACTGCCGGTCCACGCAATTTTTCGTAAAGTTCGTCTTTGGTATGCATAAAAGATTTCGGCATGCCTTTGGTAATCGGATGATCACTGTCACGCAGCACGAGTTTGAATTCATGCTGTGATCCGTGGTTGCCTCCCTTACCTCGCGATTTATCACGAATTAGTTTTCCATCGTCGTTGTAGTAAACGTAAGGGCCGGATTTTTCATTTCGCCTTCCCCAGCCACCTAGGCCGATCATTTCGTTGTACTCTCTCCATTGCGGGAAACAATTGTCGGCTGCGTGAACTGTAACCATGCCACCACCTTCGCTGATGAACTTGGTAAAAGCAGTTTGTGTTTCAGTGGGCCAGTCGGCGGCACCGTAGCCGAAGTTGTTGACAACGACATCGTATTTCGAAAAAACTGGCTTGAAATCGGGATCCGTTTTGGCATTTTTCAGAGCTTGGTATTCTTTCCCGTCATTCAAGCCGTAATCTTTCAGCCATTGGTCGCCTCGCCAAGTGAACCTGCTTCGTTGGATATCGACCGAGAACTTCCCGTTGGTTTCAAGGTACTGTTTCAGCATCGCTGTTATTTTTGGCCAATCACTGTGATTGTTTTGTCCGTCAATAATCAAGACTTTGATTTTGTCTGTTGCTGCGTCGTCAGCAACAGCAGCGTCTACCACTAGCCAAGCGTAACAAAATAAAGCAACAATACTTAGGGTTTTTACTAAAACCATCGAAGACAACTTGCCCAAATTAAACACTCTAGCCCCCTCAAATAAGCCTGAGCCTATTCAGAAAAAGAAAACTGTCACACGTCAAGACTGCCAACCAGTTTATCGGAGATCACCTGTCCTCGAAAGTCTTGACCGGAGGCAGGCCTTTGATTCCTGACAAGAATGCCATTTGTGCCTGTTCTATACGCGTTCGGGCATTACCATTTCGGTCAAGCTTGCTAAAACGGTTTATGATAGATGCCTATCGGAAATCTAGGTGCTTCAACTATCATCTGAGTTGCCGATTCCGATTTCGTAAAATTTAATAACAGGCGTAATGATTGATGACTGAAAAAACCCTAGTGACTTGGCACCAACAATCTGTCGAACGTCGGCGAGGCTGCGTTGTTTGGTTCACTGGATTAAGCGGCAGTGGTAAAAGCACGGTCGCCAACTGCGTTGATACTTTGTTGCAGGAAGCCAAAGTCAATAGCTTTGTACTCGATGGCGACAATATTCGGCATGGCTTGAACGCAAGCTTTGAAATCCTTGAACCCATTCATGGTGAAGAATTTGCAAAACGTTTTGGCCTAGGATTCGGCGCGCAAGACCGCGAAGAGAACATTCGACGGATTGGATGTGTCGCTGAAATTTTTTGTTCAGCAGGTTCAATCGCGCTCACGGCTTTCGTGAGCCCCTACCGAGCAGATCGTGATCGAGTTCGTGAGTTGGTAACAGCGGCTGGCGACGCGAACGATTTCGTTGAAGTATTTGTCGATACGCCGATCGAGATATGTGAATCGCGTGATCCCAAAGGTTTATACAAAAAGGCTCGTGCGGGTGAGATCAAGGGCTTCACTGGCATCGATGCGCCTTACGAGGCCCCAAAAGATCCAGAGATTCATTTAGATGGCGCTCAGCCAGTCGAACAGATTGCTCAGCAAACGATTGATTTTTTGAAGTCGATCGGAAAGCTAAACTAAACGTTGGCCCTAAAGTAAAGGCCCTTTGGCTCTAAGGCTGATCCTGTTTAAGGAAGAGCCTTAGAAGTCGGCGTTGCCAGGGGTGCGAGGGAATGGGATGACGTCGCGAATGTTGCCCATCGACGTCACGAATTGGACCGCTCGTTCGAGCCCTAGTCCAAAACCGGCATGTGGAACGGTGCCATAACGACGCAAGTCGGCATACCACCAGTACTCGTTGATGTCTAAGTCCTGTAACTTCATTCGAGCTTCGAGAACGTCCAGGCGGTGTTCGCGTTGTGAGCCGCCGATAATTTCGCCCACGCCGGGGACCAGTACGTCCATCGCGCGAACAGTTTTGTTGTCATCGTTGCAATACATGTAAAACGGTTTGATTGTGTTTGGGTAGTCAAACAAAATCACCGGGCAATCAAAGTGTTGCTCCGTTAAATACCGCTCGTGTTCGCTCTGCAGATCGATGCCCCACTTGACGGGGAAATCAAATTTTTGGTCGCAGTTTTCAAGAATCTTTACTGCTTCCGTGTATGACAAGCGTTTGAAATCACTTGCGATGATTTTTTGCATACGCTCGATAAGTGATTTTTCTTCATCAATTCGGTCGTTGAAAAACTGCATGTCTTCGGCGCATTTTTCTAGTGCATCAGCAAAAATGCGTTTTAGAAAGGCTTCTGCCAAATCCATATTGTCGTTCAAGTCATTGAACGCGACTTCCGGTTCAACCATCCAAAACTCAGCCAAGTGACGAGAGGTATTGGAGTTTTCAGCACGGAAGGTTGGGCCGAATGTGTAGACTTTTCCCAGTCCACAAGCGTAGGTTTCGGCTTCCAATTGCCCGCTAACGGTCAAGTAAGAGGGCTTGTCGAAAAAGTCGAATTTGTAGTCCAACTTTTCTACTTTGTTTTGCGCGATGTGCTGTAAGTCCATCGTGGTGACCTGAAACATCTCCCCTGCTCCTTCGCAATCGCTGGCAGTGATGATGGGCGTGTGGACGTATAGAAATCCTTGTTCTTGATAGAACTGATGAATTGAGTTGCAGATACAGTTCCGCACTCGTGCAACTGCCCCAAAGGTGTTGGTGCGGGTACGCAGGTGTGCCCACTCGCGAAGTTTTTCAAAGCTGTGCCGTTTTTTCTGTAGCGGATACTCTTCCGGATCCGCCCAGCCATGAACTTCAATTTCGGTCGCTAACATCTCCGTGTTTTGTCCGCGGCCACCAGATTCTTTGATTTCGCCCGTTGCTGAAATGCTGCAACCTGCTGTTAACTTTTTGATTTCAGTTTCGTAGTTCGACAAAGTTCCTTCAGCAATGATCTGGATGTTGCCTTGGCAGGAACCGTCGTTGATTTCGATGAAGCTGAAACCAGCTTTGGAATCGCGCCGAGTGCGAACCCAACCTTGCAGAGTGCCAGTGCTGCCAATGGTGCTTTCTTGGCGAGCGTCGACGACGGAGATTTTGTTCATGGGGTTGTTCGGTGATGAAGTTGGTGACGGCGGTAAAGGCCGATAAATAGATGCTTAATTAGCCACCGAAGTCGTCGAACGAAATGTTCTCTGGTTCGACTCCGAAGTCTTCGCACATCTGAGTCACGCACTTGTTCATGATCGGTGGACCACAGAAGTAGAACTCGATGTCTTCAGGGGCTGGGTGATCGTTCAAGTAGTTATCGATCACGACCTGATGAATGAAGCCTACGTAACCGTCCCAGTTGTCTTCTTCCATTGGCTCTGATAGTGCAACATTGAACTGGAAATTCGGGAATTGCTTTTCTAATTCCCGGAATTCATCGACGTAGAATAATTCTCTTAAACTACGACCGCCGTACCAATAGGTGACCTTCCGACCAGTTTTCAGGTTTTTAAACAGTTCAAAAATATGACTGCGGAGCGGAGCCATACCGGCTCCACCACCCACGTAGCACATTTCGGCTTCTGTTTCTTTGATGAAGAACTCACCGTACGGCCCTGAGATCGTGACCTTGTCACCTGGCTTCAGGTTAAAGATGAACGACGACATTTTACCTGGAGGTGTTCCTTCAGGAGCACGCGGGGGCGGTGACGCGACGCGAACGTTGAGCATGATGATGCCCTTTTCGCCGGGGTAGTTCGCCATCGAATACGCACGGATGGTTTCTTCTTTCACTTCCGACGTGTATCGCCAAACATCGAACTTGTCCCAGTCCGGATGGTACTCTTGTTGAATGTCGAAATCTTTATAGTGTACGGTATGGGGTGGAGCTTCGATTTGGATGTAACCACCGGCTTTGAAGTCCACGTCTTCGCCTTCTGGCAGTTCCAAAATCAATTCCTTGATAAAGGTTGCCACGTTATCGTTTGAGCGAACAACGCATTCCCACTTTTTTGTTTCAAGTGCCTCGTGTGGCACTTCGACAACCATGTCTTGCTTGACCGCGACCTGGCAAGATAAACGGCAGCCTTCACGGGCTTCACGTTTATTGATGTGTCCCTTTTCGGTGTCAAGGATATCGCCGCCGCCCTCGAGCACCTTCACGATGCACTGAGCACAAGTGCCGCCCCCGCCGCAAGCGGATGAAACAAGGATGCCTTGCTCTCCCAAAGCATTCATTAACTTGCCGCCAGCGGGAACTTCAATTTCCGTTTGACCGTTGACGGAGATCTTGACGTTGCCTTTAGCAACCAAGAACTCGCGAGAAATCAGGATGATGCCTACCAACGCAGTAACGACGCCAGTAAAAATCAAAACTCCGTATATAATTGCTGCCATGATATTTTGATTCGAAAAGGATCGATTCGTATTTGAACTTAAAGGGACTCAACTTGAGTTCCTCTAAGTATAAAATTAATGACTTGTGTGTTTAAAACTTGGTTGGTCTAAAGCCGGCATGAGTTTTGGGCCAGTTTTTGAATGCAATCAAATCTTAGATGCCTAGAAACGCCTGAAAACCCAAAGCCATCAAGCCAACGATGATGAATGTGATTCCAAGCCCGCGAAGCCCTGGAGGCACATCGCTGTACTTGAGCTTTTCACGAATACCGGCCAAACCGATGATCGCTGCCGCCCAACCGAAACCGCTGCCGATGCCAAACACGATGCTTTCATCGAAGTTGTAGTCGCGTTCTTTCATGAACAATGTACCGCCAAGGATTGCACAGTTCACAGTAATCAAGGGAAGAAAAATCCCTAGCTTGTTGTACAGCGTCGGAAAAAACTTATCCAAAATCATTTCTAAGATTTGAACCATCGCTGCAATCACGCCAATGAAGCAAATCAAGTGCAGGAACTCGAGATCCACACCGGAAGCAATTGCACCCTCTTTAAGGAGGAAATTGAAAATCAGGTTGTTAACCGGAACCGTAATCGCTTGAACTGCGATCACGGCAATGCCCAAGCCGATTGCGGTTTTAACGTCTTTGGACACCGCCAAAAAGGTACACATCCCAAGGAAGTAGGCCAGCGCCAGATTGTCGACAAACGCAGACCTCAAAAACAACTCGATCAGGTCGGTGAACGATGTGTCGCTAAAAATTAATGCAAAAATCATTATTCCGCCTCCACTTGTTCAGGCATGAATGAACGTAGCACCCAAATGAATATTCCGATGATGAAGAACGCCGATGGTGAAAGTAGCATCAGGCCATTGGGCTCGTACCAACCACCATCCGCTTTCAGCGGCATCAGCACATAGCCAAACAGGCTTCCACTACCAAACAGTTCTCGGAAGAAACCAACGACCATCAAAATCAAGCCGTAGCCCAAACCATTACCGATACCGTCGAAGAAGCTATCGCCTACTGAGTTCTTCATGGCGAAGCCTTCGGCACGTCCCATCACGATACAGTTCGTGATGATCAGCCCGACGAATACCGCTAATTCTTTGCTGAGCGAGTAGGCGAAGGCTTTAAGCACTTGGTCAACCACGATCACTAAAGAAGCAATGATCGTCATCTGCACGATGATACGAATGCTACTAGGGATTCGGTTTCGGATTGCTGCAATGGCAGCACCCGAACAAGCCGTCACAGCAATTACCGCCAGCGACATCGTGAACGAAGTCGAAAGTTTCGTTGTAACCGCAAGTGCTGAACAAATACCTAGTACTTGAAGTGCGATCGGGTTGTCTTTGAAGACGGGGTCAAATATTAAATCTTTAGTTGATTTAGCCATGGTTTTCTCCTGACTTGGCAGGGTCATTGTTGGCAGGTGTTGAATTTTCTACGTCGATGTTGGTTGCTGCCATATCAGAACCGTTTCGCTTGGCAATGTAAGGCCCAAAGCCATTCTCGCCCATCCAAAACTTGATCAAGTTGGTCACACCATTGGAGGTGATGGTTGCACCGGACAGGGCATCAACACCGTTGGCGTTTTTGGTTTGATCGCCCTTGGAGACCTGCAAGACAACCTCCCCCTTGTCGTCATACAATTTTTTACCCAGCCACTTGGCTTTCCATTTTGGATTCATGACCTCGCCGCCCAAACCCGGCGTTTCGCCTTGAGCGTAGAAGGTCAAGCCGACGACTGTTTTTAGATCGGGTTCGACGGCTAAGTATCCTTGCATCATCGACCACAGGCCGTAGCCACGGACGGGGAAGACATACTTTTCAATTTTGCCATCCGTGGAAAGAAGTGTGAACACCTGCGAGTATTTTTCGCGGTACTTGATTCCAGCAATGTCCGTTTTTTTATCTAGGCGATCTGCAACCGAGGGTTTCTTTGATTTCGAGCACCAGATCTGGTCGTACTCTTGAGTGATGTCACCAACTTTTTTACCAGCGGCCTCGACGGCTGCTTGGCAAGCTTCAGTGGCCACTTCGCCCGTGTCCATGTCGATGATTTGCGATTCAAAACGAGCATTGAATAGTTCGCCGATACCGCCAGCTTGATCAATGTCCTCTTGTTTAAAACCAGACACCTTCAGAATATTAACTTGACGATCTGCCAGTGCGTTTGCATCTTGGATGGACTTAAGTCCAACCGCTGCAGCAGACACCAGCAACGCACAGACCAAACACAAGCTGATTGCGACCAAAAAGGTGTTTTTAAGTGAGTCTTTATTCAGCGGCATAGCGAGATACCCTTCGTTTGATGTTCCTTTGAACGACGCACCAGTCAATGAATGGAGCGAATACATTGGCGAACAAAATCGCCAGCATGATGCCTTCTGGGAAGGCCGGATTGATGGAGCGAACTAGGACGGTCATGAATCCGATCAACCCGCCATAGATCCACTTTCCTTTATGTGTCATCGCGGCTGAAACTGGGTCGGTCGCCATGAAGACGGTACCGAAGGCGAATCCGCCAATGACCCAATGCCAGATCGGAGAGATATTCGAAGCGTTGCCCCAAGTTTCAAAAGTAGGCAATAGGCAGAGCAATGAACTGAACGCGGTCAAGCCGATTAAGCTGCCAGCCATGATTCGCCATGAGCCGACACCGCATGCGATCAACACCGCGGCACCGATCAAGACGCACAGAGTTGACGTTTCGCCCATCGATCCGTGAACGTTTCCGATGAAGAAATCCCACCAACCGGTTCCGCCAGGAACAGCACCGCTTTCAAGAATCTGTCCAACGGACATCGGCTCCGGTGTTTTTTGAGCAACTGCACCAAGTACGGTCGCGCCGGTATAACCGTCAGGTGTTTGAACCGCCGTCCAAACCGCGTCGCCGCTGATTTTGGTTGGGTAAGCGAAGTATAAAAACGCTCGAGCCGTCAAAGCGACGTTTAAGAAGTTACGCCCGGTTCCACCAAAGATTTCTTTACCGATGACCACGCCAAACGCGATACCGATGGCTACTTGCCAAAGCGGAATCGTGGCTGGCAACGTCAGCGGAAACAGCATCCCGCTAACCAAGAAGCCTTCGTTGATTTCGTGTTTCCGGATGATACTAAAGATCAACTCGCAGTGACCACCGACGACCATGCAGACGAGGTAAACAGGCAAAAAGAACAGAGCACCATGAAATAGGCAACCGAACCAATTCGAAGGCGACAGGAACGCCCCGGGGTCTTCGCACTTGTAGTTTTCTTTGAGAATCCCCATCCACTGCAACACATCGGCTCGCCAGTTACCCGACCACAATGCGTCGGTAAGTGTTTCGCTGGTCGCAACTTCGGCACCGGCGGCGTAGATTTTTTGAGCTTGATAGCCGGTATTGTACATGGCCATCATGATGCATGGCAGCAACGCCACGATCACCATCGACATCATGCGCTTGGTATCAATTGCGTCACGAACATGAGTGCTACCATCAGTGACTTCGCCCGGCGTGTACAGGAACGTATCGTTTGCCTCGTACAGCGGGTAGAGCTTTTCTAGTCGACCGCCTTTATGGAACAGCGGCTCAACTTTGTCGAGCATTTTTCTAAGCATCGCTGATTAGCCTTCTTTCTCAATGATGGTCAGGTTATCCCGCAGGATTTGCCCGTAGTCGTATTTTCCGGGGCAAACAAACGTACATAGAGCTAGATCTTCTTCATCCAGTTCCAGTGCCCCGAGCAGTTGTGATTCGTCAGTGTCACCACAGATTAGCGAACGCAGCAATTGCGTTGGCAAGATATCCAGCGGCATGACTTTTTCATAAGTTCCCATTGGAACCATCGCCCGCTTGCTGCCTCCGGTTGAACTGGTCATCGGAAACAGTTTTCCGGATATCCAAGAACCCAGGTAGATCTTTGTCAGCGAGAACTTGTCGCCACCGGGTTTTTGCCAGCCCAAGAACTCTCGTTTGGTGCCCTCTTCAAGAACCGCAACCTGATTGTGGAAGCGACCCAAGTAATGTTTGTTAGGTTCTGCTTTGCGTCCTGACAAAACTGAGCCCGAGATGACTCGTAGGTTGTCATTCGTTTCTGTTTCGCCAGCAACCAAGTCATTTAAATCGGCTCCTAGTCGGGTCCGAATCAAGCGAGGCTTGGTAACCATTGGTCCACCCAAGGCAACCACACGTTCGGTCATGATCTTGCCGGTCGTGAACAAGTGCCCGATCGCAATCACATCCTGGTAGCCAATTTGCCAAACGGTTTTTTTAGGACCGACAGGGTCAATGTTGTGGATGTGTGTTCCAGCCAAGCCCGCTGGATGGGGACCGGTGAACTCATGTGTGTGGACACTTGGAATCGAATCACCCGGCACACGAGAATCGTTGCGATGGCAGACATGAATTTTACCGGACGTCAGTTTGCGAATCACTTGCAAGCCCGACACAAACAAATCTTTTTGCCCAGCAATCACTAACTCTGGATCCGCTGCCAATGGATTGGTGTCCATCGCGGTTACAAAAATCGAATTTGGCTCGCTGCCCAATTCTGGCGAGCGGCTAAAAGGTCGAGTCCGGAAGGCAACCCAAGTTCCTGATTCAACAAGTTGCTTTTCAACGGTGTCCCGATCAAGTGCGCCAAGATCGCTATGAGAGTCGAATGAAATTTGGTCTTCACCGGCGAGTTCAATCTCGATCGACTCAAACTTTCGCTTGGCACCACGCGTGATACTCAAGACCTTCCCTGCACCGGGCGAGGTGATGACAACACCTTCGCGTTTTTTATCGTTGAACAGCGGTTGGCCAAGCTTGACGGTATCGCCTTCTTGCACCAACATCGTCGGACGCATGCCAACGTAGTCGTCGCCAATGATGGCAACCTTTTTAACCCCTGCGGCCTGTTGAATATCTTGGATGGGACTGCCTGTAATCGGCAGGTCCAGGCCTCGTTTTATATTGAACGTCATACGCTAGATGCCTTATCAGCCAAATGCTCCGATGAAAGCTTGTAAAATTCGAAAAGCTAGAAAACCAAAACTTTGAAATGACTTTGCTCGATCCGTTGACACAGTGTCTTGCCGGAATGAAATGCTTTTGATCCGGACCAGCAAACCATAATGAAAATATATCGCCCCAAAACTGCTCCCTGTTGCCTAATTACGACCAAGGGAGCTGACATCGTGAATTTTTTCACTAGGTTTCTTCGTGAAAAACACGCTTTTTCGAAAATGCAAGCGAATCAGCGGGCGAATCGGAAGGACCAGATTTCAGGTCATAAATCAGTGCGGGAATTTGCCCCACACTGATTTTCAGAATTGTGGCATGGACAGCCAAATTGGTAAATGGCACGTGGCTAAATTTGATGGTCAGAACACCAAAAAAGATTTCATCCGTGTTTCAGCCTACCGCAATTGTGTGACCGTCAAAACCGACGTTCTATCTTAGTTTGGCGGAAGCGGTTTGACGAAAGGGTCGTGTAAAACTGTTATCGACTTGCATTTAAATCGGTGTAGTGAGTTGGTGTTAAAACCGACAGACAGAAGACCAGCTAAGGGCGAGAACGGCACCCAGAGAATACTGGTTGGGGTGCCTCGACTGCCGCCCCCGGCGGTAGGCCGGGGGCGAGCAGCGAATAGCATTGCCGTTTGGCAAGGAATCAAGGTGTACAACTAGATGAGCATAATGAATGAAGTGCTACTGGTTCGGTACTAGACCTAGGTGGGACCAGTAGCTCCTCACACTTCCGGGCGGGCGAAAGCCATGGTCTGAGAGACCTAGGTTTTCGTGATGGAAGGCTTTGGAAAGGTTGGTATGGCAAGAGCAAGTTTGAGAACGCACACTCAAGCAACCGTCAACACCAGCCTAAATGCAAGTCACGTGCCAATAGTGCTTTTGGGTGGAATGTAGACCTAGACCAAGTTATATTTGACTTTTTGCTGCGGGTTGGTTTGGTTATGAGGGATAGTCTGACTCGTTGTAACACGCTAGCTTTCCCGAAAGGGCCGGGCGATCGTCTCAGGTTGGGCCAAAGGCTCTCAGATTGAGACAGTTTCGTATCTCCGCGCGAGGTGCCTATTTTCGGCGCGACAAGGCAATTGATGAATCTACCAATGTGGCCGTTAGTTGGGTGGGTGTTAGATTTTGAAGTCTAACGAGGCCAGCAACTTTCTACGGAGAGGCCGCCTGCCTAGAGCAGCCCTACTTGATCTAGAGGCCAAGGTCCCAGCACTCGACGCCGACGTGAGTGCTAATGACGATTAGCGTTTTGCCGTTGGCAGTTTCTAGACATAGCCCGGAGATTATTCCCTCGGCTTCGAACTCACCCAGCCATTGACCTGCGTTTGAAACGAGATGAATCATTTGGTTCGAATCAGCGATCGCCCACAATGACTGGCCAGAGGGCAACTTTACATTGGTGATTGGGCTGACAAAATTTTCGTGCAATTGCGGCCCGGTTTCGATCGCCCAAACCTGAGCCAGCCGATTGTCCAATCCGATGGCACTCCACTTGCCGTGTGCGTTTTGTCCGACGCCCAAAAACTGCGACTCAACAGCGGCTAATCGAACAATTTGGATTCCTTCTTGGCTGACGTGTCGAGCACCGACAACCGTCTTAGCTCGGCCTTCGTTTATGCCGGCGAGCACGGGACCGATGGCCGCAAGTGATTGATAATTGGCTTCACTGACTCTCTTTGCATTGCCCGAGTTTATGTCATAGGCGTCAACTCCTCCGCCCTCCCATGCGACAAGCAGTTGAGTCGTTTGATTTGCCTGAGTGTAAAACTGAGCGTCTAAAATTTGACCGCTCGCTTGATCGTCTTGATCGGGCGAGGCCGCGCGTCGGGGCACGGTCGCTTTCCGGTTTAGTTGTTGGTCGAGTAGATGAACTTGCTGTCCTAAGGTGGAAAACACCGCCAGCCAGGTTTCCCCTTTGGTCGAAAGCACGCGCGCGATCGTCGCTGGTTCGCCATCGTTTAGCTCTAGTTTTTGCTTGCCAAGCAATTTTCCTGAATCATCAATCAAGGCAAGCGTTTGCTGACCGTCAAAGATAGCGAACTTTGCTCCGTTTGCTGTTGGGATACCGATGATGTTTCCGGGTTGCTTCAACTTTTCAAAACTCCATCGTTTTTCGGGGTGAAGCTTCAAGCGGTTCGGATTTCTAGTAGGCGCCGATGCGCCCGTGTTACTGGAATTGTTTCGGGACTTGGCAGGTGAGTGCGCTAGGCCACTGGCACTTACTGCCGCTAGTTGCTGGTGATAAGTATCTAAATAACGTCCATAGGCGGTTTGCATTTCTTGTCCCAAGGCGTCGCCGGCAGCAACACGTTTGATTGCGGCCGCCAAACGAACTCCCCAGTCATCGCCTGTTAATGTGGTGACGAATTGAATGCGCCCGTCACCGTCGAGCACAACGGCTGACGGAACGGATTTGATTTTCATTTGCGAACTGACTGAATGTTGTTGGTCGTAGTACGCTGGAACTGCCAATTTACGGCTCAGTTCGATGATGGCGGCTGAAGGAGTCGGTTGGCCGCTGCCAGGCTGCTGCGTATCAGAATCAGAGAATACGATCCCGTGCTCGAATTCTCGGTTGCCAACGTTTGTAAAAACTTGCTTGAGCTTCGTGGCGGTTTGAATTGATCTGAGTCCCGATAGCCAGACTAAAACCGTCGTTTTGCCATCAAAGAACCTGCGTTCACGTGGCTCTCCTGAAGCAGTTAGCATTCGAAACTTAGGAGCGATTTGGCCGATCAGTTCGCTGGGCATGGCTTCGGGTAACGAAACTAGTTTGCGTACTAAGATCGCCGATGGCCGCGGTGAAAATTCAAAATCGGTTTCGGCCAGCGGTTGATCAAATTTCGCTTCATGAAACTTCGCCAGCAACACAACTTCTTTGACTTCGTCGGACGTAATGACTTCGTCAGCCAAAAGTTTTAACGGCAGCGACATTTGTACAATCGCCATTTCCTTTTGGTCGATCCAAATGTCAACGCTCAGTCCACGCGCCAAACTACGCACGACGTAACAGTTCATGGATTCGATTTTTTCGTCGGCAAATCGTTGCGTTTGTTCGGCCGATTCCAGCCAGGGGTTGGTGATTTGCTGAGTTAGCAGCGACGTCGGTGGTGGGATCAACCAAGGGCCCACGTCTTCGTATTTTGCTTCAAGTGGCATTTCAGAAAAACCAGCAACGAATTTGCGAGCGATGGGGTCGCGAAACAAGGTGTTTAATGGAATGCGATTTTTCCCGTTGGCTAAATTGCCATCCCGACCAAACGAATCTCCATATGGAATGGTGAGCGTTTGATTGTCAAAGTTTGCGGTTTCAATATCAAAGATCTGGCAGCCAAGAAATTTTCCGTTGCCATGGAGTTTTGTGTTGAACATTTCCGTAGCCAACATGCCAGCGGAGCTATACTTAGTTGACCAACGTTTGGGTTCGTCCAATCGCCGGCCGTTTAGCATATAAGAAAGATACAATATCGCTCGGTCTTGATAAGTTTTGGCTCGACGGTACCGCTGAACGGTTGCCGCCAAAATCTGACGGGCGCTGGTGTCAGGCTGATACTGCTGGGCGGCGGGAGGCGAAACGGCACTATTTTCGTCGGTGTCTTTAAGTGGATTTTGCTTGCTGGGCTCGCACCCAAGACAAAAGCAGACCACAATGAATACCAAAGAAGCGGTGGCGTTGAAGTTGTTGACGCGCATTGAATGGTTGTTCCGGAGGTTATTGCTGTTGATAATCTATCGGTAACAGCAAAGATGGGTAAATATTGATCTGGCCGAGCACAGCCTGACAAGCAATAAGAAAACGTGTTCTAAGCGGCCGATCCTTGCTGTCTTGCACTGGTTAATACGTTTATTCGGTTCGTTTCAAAACATGGAAGTTGCGTTAAGGCTTAGAATACTGGTTTAAGGACTTGATTGTTTTGAAGGTTCGAATGTTTATTTTCAGGTTTTTATTTTGCTGCTGCGTTCTACTGATACCGGCCAGCGATTCGGTTGCCCAGACGCTGCGGTTTTTCTATCTTAACGGCCAAGTAGTGTCGGCGGAAGTTTCTGCGAAGAGTCTCTCGTGGACTAATGTTTCCGACGCGGGGGAATCGGAGAAAAAAACGGTTCCGTTGACTGCCATTGATCAACTTGTGTTAACAAAGAGCCCGGCGTCTAGGCAGATCGCTCAGGTTCGACAATTGATCGAACAATTAGACAGCCCGAGTTACCGTGAGCGGGAGGAAGCAGAAAAGAAGCTATCGAACCCGGAGCTTACCAGTCCGTATGTTGATTTGATCCGGCAGCGCGCCGACGATCCGCGGTTAGAAGTTCGTTTTCGTCTGGGACGCATTCTCGATCTAGTAGAAGAAGATCGCGTTCAGTCAAAATTGACGTTTGATACGCTCGTGTTAAAAGACGGTACTGCGATGCAAGGCGAAGCGGATGATTTCACATGGGACGGTAAGTTCTTGGGGCGGCCGATTAAAATCCGGCGTAGCGAACTGACTTCGATTGGGCGAATCCCTAGCAACACCACAAGGACCCCATCAAAAAATAATCAGGCTTCGGTGAAACTGTTTCACAAACATGAAACCTTCGCGGCGGACAAGAGTTTGCGAGTTGTTGATTTTTCATCAGATCCCAATGGAAACTTGTTAGCCAGACTTGACGACGTAACAAGTACTTTCGTGCCTTGGGGATTGAAGTTTGACGACAGCGGAAAAGGATACGTCGGAATTCCAAATTTTAATGTTTCACCGAGCTCGCTGCCCGTCGGAAAACAGATGATTGCGTATTTCAACAACAAACCCGGCCGCCGTGGGATTCCATACAAAGGTGAGATCGATTTTGAGTTTTGTGTTCCCAATCAACCAACGGTTCCGGGAGGCGTTTATCGGTTTGGCACATTCATTGCGACGGTCGACTCACCTCGCTCGTTTATTGTGGAAGCGTTCGACCTGCAAGGCGATTTGATTGGGACGGTGGAGGCCGAAAAGGCTTACTGTGGTTTTTTAGGGATTGAGTCAACCACACCGATCCACCGCATTCAAATTCGAACAAACCCCTATCTTCATCGTGTCGATAGCAACGTGGATGACGACTACGCGCTGGACACGTTTTATTTTACGAAGCCTGTGCCGATTGCTTTGCCAGTAAGTCAAGCGATGACCGGCGTCGTGTTGCGTGATGGAACTCGCCTGATGGGAAGCGTTGCGTTTAAGGGGCCCGATAAAGTGTCGATCGCGACGGACGGTCTAGGGCAACTCGAATTTACTCTAGGTCAAGTCGAACAAGTTGGCTTTGGAGGGCTCGCAGCTCGGCAATTGAAAACTTGGATGGCGACCATCGATGACGGGTCAACGGTTGCGGTTGATCCACTGCGGCAATTTCAGTCGAGCTTGCTAAAGCGTTCGATAAAGAACGACCTGCGATGTCTGTTTAATTCTTCCACTCCCAAGCGTTTTCCGGTGGAAGGGGATTTTCAGCAAGGTAAAGCAGTGTTGGTTTATCCGACCTGTCGGATTCCTGTTGCTAAAATTGATTTTAAGAAAGATGGTTTTGGTTGGTCGCCAAACGCAAAGAAATTGTTGCAGCCAGTCGATGAAAAATCTCCCTTGGGTGTTCCTGGCATAGACCCGACGCCACAGGTTTCGGAGGTTAGCTATAGGAGAACGACCGCAGAAAACTTGCCGACCCTGTGGCTTGGTCGGCCACAGGCATTGATACGTGGCTTTGTCCGGTTGGTTGATGGACAAACGCTTTCGCTGGGCAATCACCGGAAGATTACTTCGGTGTCCGCCAACAGTTTGCAATTGTCTGAGACTGGAAGTTCTGGAGCCAGATTATCGATCCCGGTCGATCAAGTAGCCGTGATTAGTTTTGGAGAATAAGGCGATAGTGGAACTCTGTTTTGTGTTCGTCTTCGATAGGTGGTCGTTGCGTGCGCAATGTGCGTGGTTCTGGCAACTCCCTTTCTGGCATTCTTTCCGATGGCTCGTCGTTCAGTTTTGGCTCCGGGACGTTCGAGTCGGGATCGATTGTGACTGTTATTGTGGCAGCCGGTATTTCAGAGCCAAGCTCGGCGCTGTTGCTTGGCGGCATGGGGATTCTTTTGAGCATTCGCCGTCGTCGGTCGGTGGTCATTGTGTGAGCAATGTGAGTGACAAAACAATGATTTTTCAGAATTAAGTTCAGCGAGGTCTTCGCATCTAGCTGTTTGCGGCGGGCTATATTGTCAAATACCCTGATATAGTTGCGCGGAGTTGTGTATAATCGACAGTTACACCACCGAAGTGATGTTCTAGAATCGTTTATCTTGTAACGCTTTGCACTAAGAATAAGAAATGGATTATTTGATGAAACAACTATTGCCTTGCTTTCAAGCACTACTGCTTGTCTTCTTATTGGTCGGCAACGCAACCGCGCAAGAGGAGTCACCAAAACAAGAGGAGGCTAAAGAGCGAGATGTTAGTAAATTGAGTCCGGATGAATTGCAGTCTTTCGCAGAATTCAGGCGGCACACAGGAAAGCGGTATAGGCGATCTTACGCGATTTATCATCCAGTGCTTTCAAGGCTCGTTGCCGAAGGAACGGAAGAGGAAGCGGATAAGATTTTGAGTTGGTGGTGGCACGGAGCTCGAGGCCGAAGGGATGCTGAAGTTATGAGCGAGCTTTTAATTAAACATCATAGTGGATCAGCGATGTTGGAAAAATTTGTTCCGAGAATCCGCTGGGCTATGGAATCCGAAAAAGCGGAAGCTCTTCTCCGCCGAGTGCTCGAAGCTTCAAGTGTGGATTCGGTAAAAGCCACCACTTCGTTTTCACTTCTGGAACTGTTGGTTGCAAGAGTCGAAACGGTAGAAGGTAAAGATGCAGAGTTGCTAGAGACCAAGATCGCATCTCTCGCTCAGTCGATCAAGAAGGAGTATACAGAATTTACCGACTCGGTAGGTGTGCCTTATGGTGAGCGTTTAGAGGGAATCGAATTTTCTAGACAGTTGGTAGCTGGTAACCCTGTTCCAGATATTGTTGGATCTGATTTAGATGGTGTCGAATTCAAGTTGAGTGACTACAAGGGCAACGTTGTACTGATTAGCTTTTGGGGTCAGTGGTGAGGCCCTTGCCGGGCCTTGGTCCCACACGAGCGGTCGCTCGTAAAGCAACTGGCTAATAAGCCATTTGCTCTGATTGGAGTAAACAGCGATGAAGAAATCGAAGTCGCGCGTAAGTCGGTTGAGGATTTGAATATCAACTGGCGCAGTTTTTGGGGGGGCGAAAAAGGCACCTTCGGGCCCATCGCGACAAAATGGAATATCGAAAGTTGGCCGACAACTTATTTGATCGACGCAAAAGGCATCATTCGTTACAAAAATATCCGGGGTGAAGAACTGGATAAGGCGATTGAGAAACTTATGGCCGAGGCAGGCCATGAAATTGAATTAGAGGCAGAAGAAGCGAAAAAGGCAGCAGAAGAGAAGGAAGATTGAAACGCGGCGAGCTAGGGAACTTTCTCAGCAGTTACTTGCTGCTGAAGCAAGGTAACGTGCTTTATGGTTAACCGATTCCTGCGCCGTTGACCAGGATGTGAAAATCAATGGAGATAAGGCTTGCCGCCTGTACCAACCGTTCGCTGGCTCAACTTGTGACGATTTGCAACGTCGCTTCGGGTTCCGGACGATTGGTGTAGCTGGCGTTTACCTCGCTGGCTTTTACCGTGTGATCAGAGTTGATCACAAAACGCGATGGCATGGGCAGCTCCCATGCTGACGTACCATTTGAACCTCCCACATCAATGCCAAAAGTGCCTTGGTAGATATCCTGCAATTCTTGCGGGAATCCGTGGACCAAATTGAGTTGACGAGCAAACGCGTTGTCCTTGTCGTAAAGGATCTCAAAGTTCAAACCATGCTTTTGGATCGTGGATCGACTATGTTCAGGCAATTGAGGACAAACAGCGAACAGGCATGCGTTGGCAGCGGAGTACTTTTCTAGGTATTCGTTAAGAGCTGACAGCTCTACCACGCAGTATGGTCACCAACTGCCACGGAAAAAGGTTAGTATCAGCTGCTTTGCATCAACCAGATCCTTCGAATCATGGGTTTTCCCCGTACTGTCGGCCAGAACGAATTCTGGAAATGCCTCTCCAACCGCAGGGATCTTTCGATCACCGATCGAGTCGGCAACCGCTTGTGTCGCGCCCATCACCACGGACTTGGCTTCGTCGGACAATTTTGCTGCGGACGCAGCCATCATTTCTTGTAATTTTTCTTTTAGCATACCACTTACCTCAAAACTGTTATGGCCGGCATTTTAGAAGCCGGGAGTATTAGAAACTACCAGCACACATTGAGCAACTAAATCCAATCCGAATACAATTCAGGACGACGGTCACGATAAAACAGCCTTTTGGCATTTGAGTTTGCAATCTGACTTTTATCGATATCACATATCAAAATCTCGTCAGTCCCCTGCTCTGCTCGAGCGATTACATTGCCTGAGCAATCGCATACGAAAGACTCGCCGGCAAACGTTAACTCTGCTTCTGGACCAACTCGATTGACCAACGCCGTGAAGTATCCGTTTTGAAAAGCAGCCACGCGAAGTTCAGCTTCGTACAGTCCCTCGGGCCACTCATTAACCGCGCCTGCCTGCGGTAGGAAAACGATTTCAGCGCCAGCAACGCCAAGCGCTCGCATGTATTCTGGATAGTGGCGGTCGTAGCAAATCGCTACGCCCACTTTACCAAATCGCGTGTCATAAACTGGAGTTCCTTGGTCGCCTTTCGCATAATAACTTTGCTCGTGAAAACAAGGGTAATCGGTGATGTGAATCATACGCGTCGTACCCAGAATCGATCCATCTGCATCGATCACTGGAGAGCTATCGTAAGTTTTTCCATCGGCGACTTCAAACAAATTCAACACAAAAACAACTTCGTGTTGTTTGGCTAATTCGCAAAACGCGTTCGTAATCGGACCGGGAATCGTTTCCGCCAAATCTGCGAAACCATCGGTGGCAGGAACCTGTGGGTAAAACGGCTCAAAGGCTAACTCTGCAAAACCAATTACTTTTGCGCCAGCTTCGATCGCTTTCATTGCATTTTCTAATCCTTGTTTTAGATTGGCTGACTTGTCAGCGGTTGCCGCCTGTTGAACTAAAGCTATCTTCACGGTTGTCTCGTTGGGAAGGATCTGGGGTCAAAATGAATTAAAGCTGATTGACTAAAGCTGATTGTATTGCTTTGTCACTAAAGTTGCGACCGTTGGAATCGACGGTTCTTATTTCGTATAAGCGATTCGAGTACCGTTAGTAAGCACGCAGTTGGAATTACCGCTCTGCTTTGCTACTGCAGGTTCGTCGTTTTATTATTCGATTAACTGACTGCGGCCAGTGGAGCGAGTTGAATCAGTTGGCTTTCCGGACGATACACGATAGACGATTTTGCTTTAGCAAAATTACTCAAGCCAGTCAGATTTAGGTGGGGGACTAACCCTGCAGTCCTTGACGTGAATTTATAAGAGTCTGGTCTGCCAAGCTGGGCTGTAGCATCCAGTGTTGCCCTACAACGAGCTGTCTAATGTGAATTATGCCGCTTTTCCGGATTGTTTTTGGTGGGAATTGTACCGTAAACAAGGTTAAAGTGCGCGAATTTCAAAGAAAGCCTTTCTCCGGCTAGTTATATTGTATATTATTATTGCTGGGCATCCATTGAAAGCTATTTTGATTGCTTCATAGCCTGCCTTTTCACTTCCAAATTACAGTTTTGAATTATCAGTTCATATTTTATATGGCGCGTTTGTGCCACAATTTCTCGGAGGACTTTATGTCAAAAAGAAAAGGTTTCACACTTGTTGAATTGCTTGTAGTGATCGCCATCATCGGTATTCTGATTGGATTGCTGCTCCCAGCTGTCCAGGCGGCACGTGAGGCTGCTCGCCGTATGACTTGTTCCAACAATATGCGGCAAATCGGTTTGGCGTTGCACAACTTTGAATCATCTCGTCAGGAGTTACCTCCTGGTGTTACCAATCCTACAGGGGATGGCGATCACTGGGGACCAACCGTTTGGCTTCTTCCAATGATGGAGCAAGCTGCTACTTTCGAAGCGCTACGTCCATCTGAGACCGGGAATATTGTTGGGAACCGGGCTCTGCTTGAAACAGGTCATCCATTTGCCTTGTGCCCATCTGATAGTGAAGGTACGGAAATAAACTGTGGACGTCAAGGTTTAGGAAGTGGTAGTACGACCGCAGCAACTAATTACGTTTACTCCAATAACTCACTGGAAGACCCTTTCAGCGTCAATAATTTTATCATAGGTTCGCCGTGCGATGAGAGTGTTCAAGTTGCCACTGGCATCTTTTGCGACCGAGCAACTAGTCTGCCTAAGCTGCCAGATGGAACTTCCAATTTGATCATGGTTTCTGAACGATCGGCAACTCTTGCCGATTCAACTGACACCTTTTTCGGCCTGCATTTCGCTGATCGGGCTTTGATTTATGGCTCTCGACCTATAGCAACTCGCGCATTAGCTAGTGAACCCAATGCTCCAGGAATTAGCGACATCGGGTTCAGTACTGCTAATGGCATCAGTAACGGTCGCCAAGATACGAATGGAGTCAATGGCGACCAAGGCGCCGGATCACGTCACGGGGGCGGTGCTAATGTCTGTTTAGCTGATGCTTCATGTCACTTTCTGCCTAGCGGCATTGATGCTGTTGTCTACAACCAACTCGTTCACATACGAGACGGAGTTGTTTTCGCAGAGAGTCCTTTTAACTAAACAAGTTGTTAGAGGTTATTCTTGACAAAACATTGGTCGACCGAATTTCGGTCGGCCGTTTTACTTTAACGTTCCACTGTGACTTTAATAAACTACAAGTTATCTTTTTATAACTTCGCATAAAATAGATTCGTGTTATCTCGTTAGTTTCCTTTTGTATATCAAAGGTGGCGATGATGAAGTTTCCCAATCGTTTACTAAGTGTTTTATCTATCACGAGTATGGTCGTCTTGGTGGGTCGGCCTCCCGAAATTAGCGGGCAGAGTTTTATTGAGTACCCTAATCATCCGGGGACTCACGGGGACCATGAGGTAACGACAGAATGGACAGACGGCCCTTCTGCAGTAACTCTCACACTTGAAACTGACGAATCGATTTTGCACGCCGACGGAATAGGTCAGGCACAGCGCACGGCGAGAAACACACAGAATTTTGTCGATGATGGAAGTCCTCAGACCTATGACAACCCCGACGTAGTCGATTTATATGGATCTCGACTGCCTCTGTTACAGCAGATGTCGGCCAACGGGGTGTCAACTATGAGCTATCGTTTCTCGACTCCCGTCAACCAGAAAGTAAATCTATTCATTACCGATGTCGATTCTGGCGACATCGTCAGGGTTCGTGCATTTGACAGTTCTGATAACCCGATCGACATGCGTCAGTGGACTCTGGTCGACGAAGGAGACTTGTCCTTGATCAGGGATACTGGCCCTGAGATGAGCACTATTGTTGCTCCAGCGCCAACGACCTTGTTCAACGCTAATCGGATCCGTTTAACTGCTGTTAGCGACACGAACTTCAACCGTTCGTACAGTATTTTGCGAGCTCCCGAAAACGCAGATCTCGGCCGAATCGATATAGAGTTCACCGGTCTCCAAACGAGTACCAGTCGAGACCAGCCATTCAATGGTTCCCACATCTATGTCGCGTTGGCATCTGCAATTCCAGAACGCCAGAGTTTTGTTGAGTACCCTGGTCATCCGGGGACTCACGGGGACCATGAGGTAACGACAGAATGGACCGACGGCCCGTCAGCAGTGACGCTCACACTTGAAACTGACGAATCGATTTTGCACGCTGACGGAATCGGTCAGGCACAGCGCACCGCTAGAAATACGCAGAATTTTGTCGACGACGGAAGTCCGCAGACCTATGACAACCCTGCCGTAGTCGATTTATATGGATCTCGACTGCCTCTGTTACAACAGATGTCGGCCAATGGGGTGTCAACTCTGAGCTATCATTTCTCTACTCCTGTCAATCAGGCAGTAGATCTATTCATTACCGATGTCGATTCTGGTGACATCGCCAGGGTTCGTGCGTCCGACAGCTCTGGCAATCCGATCGACATGCGTCAGTGGACTCTGGTCGACGAAGGAGACTTGTCCTTGATCAGGGACACTGGCCCTGAGATGAGCACTATTGTTGCTCCAGCGCCAACGGTCCTGTTCAACGCTAATCGGATCCGTTTAACTGCTGTCAGCGACACGAACTACAATCGTTCGTACAGTATTTTGCGAGCTCCCGAAAACGCAGATCTCGGTCGGATCGATATAGAGTTCACTGGTCTCCAAACGAGTACCAGCCGAGACCAACCATTCAATGGTTCCCATATTTACGTCGCGTTGGCATCTGTCGTTCCAGAAGTTTTATTAGGAGATACCAACATGGACGGCATGGTCAACTTTTCAGACATCCCCTTCTTCATCGATATCCTTCTTTCTGGAGCGTTTCAGGCCTCCGCAGATATTGATCAGAATGGAGTTGTCGACTTTCAAGACGTCGAGCCGTTTATCGATGTTTTGCTCGGGACGTAAGCCAGCGGTGATGTTGAGTTTGCAGTGATCGGGTGTGCGGAGATTCCTCCCGTCCGGCGAAGCCGATAGAGATTAAAAAGAGCCAAGGATTTCGGCTGCTTATTCTCGGCGTTTTGGCAGTGAAAGCTGGGAGCAAATAAAGCTGACGCGAGTGTTTGGCCCTGTGCTTCTTTTTTATGCGAAAATCGAAATAATAGGATTTCTCGTCTCGGTTGACCTGACGTGTCAACTTAAGGCTGAGAATAGATCATTTTCTAACGCACCGCAGCGGTCGGCACACAAGTGATTAAACGGATTGAGCTTATTAACTTTATGTCGCATCGGCACACGGTCATCGAACCTGCCGATGGGTTGACGGTGTTGATTGGCCCGAACAACTGCGGGAAGAGTGCGTTCGTAACCGCCTTGCAGATTTTGTGCCACAATTCGAAGTCAGGTTTTGTGCTGCGGCACGGCGAAAAGAAATGCGAGGTCATCGTCGAAACGACCGACGGGCACGTGATCAATTGGAGTCGCAAAAAAAATGGCTCTGGGATTTATGTTGTCGACGGCGAGCCTTTTGATCGACTGCGAGGTACTGTGCCGGTGCAGGTACACGAGATCCTTAAAATGCCGAAGGTGCAATGCGATAAAGAAGAGTTTGATGTTCACTTTGGTGAACAAAGTGAGCCAGTGTTTTTGCTGCGAGATCGCGGCAAAGCATCGGCTCAGTTTTTTGCGTCATCTTCTGATGCAACTCACTTGGTCGCAATGCAGAGTTTGCACAAATCCAAGGTATTGGTCCACAAACGAGACTTTAAACAATTAACCGCACAACACGATTTGCTCACCGGGCAACTTGAAGCTCTCGATCCAATTGTTGAACTGGATAAAAAGCTCGTTGCCGCAGAGAAGCAGCATGACGCTCTGCAGTCTGCTGTGGCAAAGATTGATCAAAGCAAAACGTTGATAGTGGCGATTCAAGCCGCACAGAGTCGTTTTGAGCACTGTAGCAAACAAGCCACGCCATTGCAGCCGCTTGTCAATCCGCCGCAGGTTTTAGACGAGCGTCCGCTGCGTGAACTAGTCGCAGGTATCAAGTCGGTCGCAGTCAAAGGTGAGGTCAGTCAAGCGATGGCTGCAGCGTTCGGCAAGCTAACAACGGCTCCAGCGATCAAGCCTACAGCACAGCTGGAGAGTTTACTGCAACAGATCAAGGCCAAGCAAGTCACTGTCCAGCAGTCAAATGAACTTGCTGCCTCATTCCAATCGCTTTCACCTGCACCCGCGATGACTGATGTCAACACATTGCTAGTGCTCTTGCAAAAACTGCGTGAGCGTTATCGTTCTAGCCAGGTGGTTGGCGATTTGCTGGCAGCTGTGGAGCAAGTCCCACCAATGCCCGAACAAACCGATATCGCGGCTTTCAGTCAGACACTGGATTTGATCGAAGCCAAGCAAAGGCAACTGTTGCAAAAGTCAAAACAGTACAAGCTGGTCACACAGGAGCTAGCCGATTTGCAAGATGAGTTTGAGCAGTGGGTCGACGCGAACCCGGTTTGTCCGACGTGTGGTGGCGAGACCGACGCGCAACACGTGTTGCAAACACATGCTCACCTAGACTCTCAATCATCTGGAGATTCGTGTGGCTAAAAAGAGAACAACCAAAACGAAATCAACGTCTCAAAAACAGAATGTTGTTAAAAAGCCGGACACTACTCAGTCCGCCGCTACAGCCGGAACTGACTTTGTCGGTATGCTGTTCATTGGCGATCCGCATGTTGATGCTCGCACACCGATCTTTCGCAAAGACAACTTCGCTGAAACTATTCTACGAAAAATTCAATGGTGCTTGGATTACGCTCGTAGTGAAAGGCTCCAGCCGGTATTTCTGGGGGACTTGTTTGAGAAGCCACGCGGTAATCCCAACTGGATCGTTCACCGTTTGATCGAAATCTTGTCGCCTCATCGTCCGATCGGAATCTACGGCAATCACGATTGTGCTGAAGTTGGTTTGACAGAAAATGATACTCTGTCGATTCTGATTGCTGCGGGTTGTTATCGGATGGTCAGCCAAACGTCGGTTTTTCGAGCGATGATGAATGACCGAGAGGTGTTCATTGGTGGATCGTCTTACCGCGAGCCAATCCCAGAGGAATTTCAGTTTCCGCCGAGGAAGTCGCAAGGGCTGTTCGACAACGACCCGCTGGCGATTTGGATTGCACACCACGACATCGGTTTTCCGGGATACGATAACGCTCGTCTCGACCCGCATCAGATCACCAATGTAGAGCTGCTGATTAATGGTCACATTCACCGCAGACTTGAATCGGTTCAAGCTGGAACCACGCTTTGGATGACTCCTGGAAACATCGCTCGCCGCAGTCGTAGCGAGGCTGCTGTTCAGCACGCCCCAGCGGTGATGCGTGTCGACGTGTTACCCGAGGGATATGATGTTTCGTTCGTTGAAATTCCTCATGTCTCGGTTGAAGAGGTTTTTCAGGAATTACTTCCAGGGCAAATTGAAACCGACCAGCAGGAGTCAAGTTTTGTGACGGGTTTGGCGGAGTTGACAACGCAGAAAACGCAGGGTGGTTTAGGACTGCTCCGTTTTCTGAATGACAATGTCCAGCAAATGGAAGCGCCTGTTGCTGAAGTTGTACTCTCTTTGGCAGACGAAGTTTTGGAAAATAACCAACCGGAGATAAACCCTCATGTCTAATTCAAACCAGTCAATGGAACAACTGAAAAAGCGTTTCGAAGAACTGTCGCTTAAAAAAGTCAAATACGAGACACAACGTGATGCCGCAGCAAGTGAACTTGCGGATCTCAAGCGGCAGGCACTTGAGCTTTATGGAAGTGATGATGTGAAGCAGTTAGAAAAAACGCTCGCGGAAATGAAAACCGAAAACGAAAAGCAACGAAGTGAATATCAAGCGTCGCTGGACCAGATCGATGCGAACCTGAAGAGCGTGCAAGAGTCGTATGAGGCTTCTCAGGATGCTGAGGTGTAATCATGATCGCTGATTCGTCTTTCGAAACAATCGAACCAAAACCGCCTACCGAACTCCGCAAGACACTCGATCGAATTCGCTGGCAGCGTGATCAGTTGCAGCGTGAACTGAAAACAAACGACGAAAAGTTAATGCAAACAACGGCCTACCTAGGGCTCGCCGATCAAGTCACCGATGCGCTGGATGAGTTGAGCCAGACGTTGTTTGAGCGGGTGTTGGGGGTGTTGCGCGAAAAGCTGTCGATCGCGATACAAGAAGTGTTGGACCAGCCTGTGATGTTTCGGGCGGACGCGAGTTTTAAACGCGGAGCTGCGAGCTTAGAGTTTTCGGTCGAACGAAATGGCAATCAAGAAGATGTTAATCGAGGGCAGGGCGGGTCGGTGCAGAATGTGCTGAGCGTGGGATTGCGTTTGTTTGCGTTGGCAAGACTGGACGAAAACGAACACCGACGGTTTTTGATTTTGGACGAGCAGGATTGTTGGTTGCGACCAGAGCTGGTTCCGCGATTAGTCAATATCGTGTCCCGTGCAGCCAAGGAATTAAACTTTCAAGTCATCATGATTTCTCATCACGACGTAAGTTTATTTGAACAGTTCGCGGATAAAATCTATCAGTTTAATCCGGTAGGGGATCAAGTCGTTGTTCAAACGTTTTAAAAACCCCCAGAAACTGTTGTTAGATAAGCCTTGAGATGAAGGCAGGTCTTCTTGGAGGACGACCGGAAGTAGATTGCCTCTCGCGGAACGGTATTGCGGTCTCACATTGGCTTCAAAATTTCGGTGGCCTTTTTGCTTAGATTGGTTTTCTTTTTCAAGAACTTCGAGACTCGCGAATCTCGGGTGAGCGTGTAATCTCGTTGGCTCTGCACTAAGACGCGTACCAAAATGTTTAATTTGACCTATGCCGTCTTTAGTCGTACCACCTCCAACGACAAAATCCTCCAAGTTGTCTAATGCAGTTTTATAATCTCCTTTGGCGGTCCACAGCATGGCCAGTTGAAACTGGCTTCGTCGACGGTAACGAACATGTTTTATTGCGAGTTGATATTCTTGGATCGCTTGGTCGATGAGGGCTCGTACTTGATCGTCGGCAATCGCGTTGTCTGCGTTTGGCTCTGTTTTGGGAGTCAACGGAGGAGCTAGCGGTCGGTTTGGCTGATCGGATTGTTGCGGCGCCAGCAGTTTACTATTCGAATTCGGCGTGTTGATCGAGTTTGCTGCTGCGACAGCTTGGCGCGCTTTTTGAGCACTAACGATTTGTGAATATAGCGTTGACGACAACCGATACTGAGCTCGGCCGTCAAAAGGGTCTTTCTTGACCATAGCGCGTAAGTTTTGCAAAGACATATCAAGGTCTCGCTTTTTGGACGCTTTGTCGGCATCGATTCGATGTTGGGAAAATTCGGAACGGGTTTCCTCGACTGGTTCGTCCTGCAAGGAATTTGCGAACACAATCAGCCCAAAAAAACTGATGCAGAATACCACCACTAGACTCACATCTCTAATTATTCGCTGTGACTTTTTCATGAAAACCATGCCGGGTGCAGGGGAGACGCTTGCAAGTGAATTGGATGCCGTGTCGCTGAAGGTCGAACGTTTGCAAATACGGGTCAACGATTCCTAAGCGAGCTAGCTTAGGAATAGTCGCGGTCGGAACCAAGCAAGATTTTAGCAGAATTAACTGAGATGCACGAAGCTGAATTGCAACCCAAGCAGCAATCGAATCGCTAGTGACATCCCAACTGCGAGGGAGTTGTTGATGGGATCCTGGTCTGTTATTAGTTGACTTTATCCACCGGTGAGTTTGCAGAAGCCAGTTTTTGGTAGACAGCTGGGGGGATCCCAAGTTATTCGTTTGTTTATCTGCTAATTGCAAGACGTCTTTGGGTTCATTGGTGATCTGCCAATTGGATAAACGACGAGCTAACGTGGCCGTGTTGTCGTCCATCGCTTTGATGCTGGCCCAATGAGCGGCATCGTTTGATAAGCCTAGGGTTTGATCTTGCTTTCGAATCGCGTCGACAGCCGCCCCACCGCCAGTGATCCAAACGTTTGCCATCTGGTCAACCAAAGTAGACTGCCAGCTATGCAAGTCAGATAATAGCCCTTGTCGTTGCAGTAGGCTCCCGCCAATTTTGATGACTCGAATCGGGCTCATTGTACTTCCGGTGCTGCTATCCATTTTATGGCGACTGCAATTGCTGGGATGGCTTGACCGATTTCATTTCGTGGAGGCGTTTGAACGATCGTTGGTTTCGGCTGGTTTGAACAGACCTGCTCGACCGCACTTTGTGCCAGCGTTTGTCCACTACCAGCTAAGCAGAATGTTCTGGTGATCGATGGATGCTTGTCAACAACTGACTGGAGTTTGACAACGATCTGTTTTTTTAACGCGGCATAGGTTTGATCTGCAATCGCAGTGACTTGATCGTCCAGCAAGTCATCGCTATCTGCACACAGCATACGACACAGCCGAACTCGGCAAGCTGAACGAGTCAACGGGCGTTGGTCAGCGCTGTTGTAACTGTTTGGCTGCGGGGGCGAGCGGTTCGTCCAAATCATTGCGTCGGCGACTGTCGCAAACAACTCTCGGGCAATCGCTACCTTGTCGCCCGCAAGATCGACCTCATTAATCAAGCTGCAAATCGCCGTTCGGCCAATGCCGGCATAAACTAACTGTCCATTTCTTAGGCGATCAAGGTCCGTTTGGCCGGGTGAAATCGGTAAGCCACCTCTAACAGGGATCAGATCGCAAGTTGTTGATCCGATGTCGATTAAAAAGCCATCTTCTAGTTGGTGCTGTCGAAACAAATACCAAGCCGATGCGTGCCAATTTGAAGCCGCCGTCAAAGCCCAAGTTTGCTTAGCGTATTTCGCGTCGACCAATTCGCCCTTGGTCGTGTAAAAGCGGCAAGTCGTTTCCGAAAAAGCTTGTTCCACTGCATCAACGATGAAATGAACTCCTTGGCATTTGTTTTCAAAGCAATCAGCGAGCTCAGCTGTCATTGTGATTGCGACGCCGTCTAGTTTTCCCCATGACTTACGAATTTGATTCAGTTTTGCAATCAATTCGCGATGGTCAGTCCAAAAGGGAAAACCAACTTCGCCAGTGGCCTGGATATCATAAGTAAAGTCGGTGCCGTCAGTGAATTTAGTGTCATTATCAAACTCGGTGGATGCGCCGACGTCTGTTACTGTTTGGTAGTTCGCCGAAGGCGAGCTGATCAACGCAAACTTAATATTAGCGCCACCGATATCGATTCCTGCAATTTTCATTATCGAATTTTAGACGACATTCGCGATTGCATCAGTCAGATTTGGGAATTTAAATTCAAAACCCCGGTCCAAAGCAAACTGTGGGATAACACGTTGTGAAAAAAACAAGCTATTGGCAAACTCGCCAAAAACCAGACGCAATGCGAACCAAGGTGCAGGCAGAAAGGCGGGGCGGTTGACAGCTTTGGCAAGAGTGCGAGTAAACTCAGCATTGCGTACAGGTTGGGGGGCGGTCGCGTTGACCGGTCCAGAAACGTTTGGATCGTTTAGGCCCCAATCGATCATTGCGACAACATCGTCTACGTGGACCCAAGACATCCATTGTTGGCCTGAACCAAGTTTTCCACCAAGCCCCATTTTGAAGATCGGCAACATTTTATTGATCGCTCCGCCACCGTTACCTAGCACGATCCCAATTCGTAAACAGACAACACGCGTGCCATGACTCGTTAAACGATTGGCTTCCTCCTCCCAAGCACTGCAAACCGAAGCCGCAAAAATGTCGTCAACTGGATGAGACTCATCGACCACCGTCTCTCCGGAATCGCCATAGATTCCGATCGCAGATGCCGAAACAAAAACGTTTGGCGGGTGTCCGGTTGCCAGCAAACTGTCAACGAGCTGGCGAGTTCCTAAAACACGACTATCGTGGATGCGTTTTTTCTTGGCAGCAGACCAGCGGCCTTCAGCAATCGGCTCGCCCATCAAGTTGACGACCTTGTCGAAATGAATATCGCTCGGACTTTGAAACTGAGTCCGCTGCGGATCCCATGGCAAGACCTGTGTCACTGCGTCGCCGAGTGTCTGTCTCGCTTTGGTTGGATTGCGTGAAACGGTTGCGATAAACGATTCGTTCGATTTTGCGATAAACCGACGACCGACAAACCCCGTCCCTCCAGTAACAAGCAAAGGCATGATTTTCTTTAGATTATGAATGGTTAGTTGGGAATCTGAAAAAATCCTAGTAACCCTCGAACCATTGCAAATACCGGTCGTAAACAATTCGCCGGCTGGTGAAAAGGCCTTTCGGCTAGTAATACTGGCTGACCGCAATCCAGTTAAACACTTTAACGAAGTTAGCCAAAGGCGGTTAGAAAGCTGTGCCTGACAGGAGTCAGACCACGCCTTTGAGCAAAGTCAATATTGCAAATCCAATATTGTTATTACAATTTGGGATTTTTACGATGGTCGGCCTGTGGAAGCGAATAGACCGGTTTTTATTGGGGATTTCATGCCTTGCTCTACAAACAAGCCGCAAAAATTGGCTCAATTGCAGCCCCGAGTACCTGTAGGTATGAGGCTGGATTCGGCAGGTGATTTGTCGGCGATAACCTGTAAGGTTGAATTTTCGACAAAAACCGTTTTTTTTTACAATGAAAGCTAGTATTCACAGTTCTTGGTGTTAACCTTTGGCTCGTGAATAGATTTTACGATCCAGCAAAATTATGCTGGATTTACGGATTCACTAAGAAACGAAACGCATTGCTTTCTATTGATTGAGGCGAGAGCTTGACATTAATTGTCAAGAGATGGGTTTAGAAGTTGCGTTTTCATTGACGGTTTGAAGTAAATTTTTACAACTTTGGTATTTCAACTTTGATTAAGGCCACGCAGCGGAGCATGGTTGTCAAATTGGAACAATTTTTTTTGAGTCTCGTTCTGAGGAGGACCCTTTTATGTCACAACGTATGTTGGGCATGTTGGTAGCGGCCGCATTCGCAATTGCGACGCCTTTCGCCAACGCCGGAACACAGTGTGGATGTGGCCAAGTCGCCAGTCCATGCAGTGATTGCTACGGTAGTTCCGTAGTCGACCCGTATTCTACGGGTGGTATTGTTCAAGGTGGTGTTGTTTCTGGCGGTTTTGTCAGTGGTGGCGTCATCGATAATGGCATGGTTAGCGGCGGATTCGTCGGTGGCGGTGTTGTTGTTGGTGGTGGTGTTTCAAGTGGTGCAATCGTTGGCGGCGGCGGATGCTGCGGTTCAACAGTTCAGTATCAAAGCCGAACTGTTTACGAAAGCCAAATGCAAACACAGATGCGTACAGTAACTCGTACTCGTATGCGTACTGAAACTCGTACTCGTCAGTACACAGTGAATGTACAAGTTCCTACGACTCAGTCGCAGAACTACACAGTGATGGTTCCTGAAACTAAGACACGCGAAGAGTCTTACACTGTTCAGGTTCCTTACACTGAAAACATTCAGCAGTCGTACACAGTTCAAGTTCCTGTTCAGAAGTCTCGCACAGAGACTTACCAAGTAAGCGTTCCTTACACTGAGCAAGCACAGCAGAACTACACAGTTCAAGTTCCTTACACTGAGCAAGTTGCTCAG
>CAZHCH010000023.1:0-14401 GCA_964530985.1 uncultured Pirellulaceae bacterium
GAGGGTAAGAGTACCTACTGAGTGTTAGCATGCTTACGCGTCCGATACTGTTTTGAGAAAGTCCCGTGAGCATGTTTTTTTGAGTGGCTTTTTAGAATTGACCCATTTCTGATCGCGTAAACATGGCACCCGCGATGATCACAACCAAGTCGATATTACATTGTACAATCTACTAATGACTCTTAGCTCTTTGAATCCCCCACTAAATTCTCCGAAGAACCTCTTAATCGCGTCTCGACGTTACCCCACCAAACCCGATCGCGCTAAACACGCTCACCATATTCCCAAAAAAACACGCCTTGAATTGCTTCAAGGCGTGTTTTGTTTTTTGACACTTTAATTGACCGCTTGAAACTAGCCAATTCTTGCGATTAGGTCCGCAGTACGTGAACTGTAACCCCACTCGTTATCGTACCAGCTAATCACCTTGACCATGTTGCCATTGATGACTTTCGTTTGTTCCGCCGCAAAGATGCTACTGTGAGGATCATCGATGATGTCGGTGGACACAAGTGGATCTTCGCTATAGCACAGAACGCCTTTTAGTGGGCCTTCGGCAGCGGCTTTCATCGCTGCGTTGACTTCTTCAGCCGTCGTTGATTTGCCAAGGATAACGGTCAAGTCGACCACCGAACCGGTCGCAACAGGAACTCTCATCGCCATTCCAGTCAGCTTGCCTTTGAGCTCTGGAATGACCAAGGCAACTGCTTCTGCAGCGCCTGTCGACGTTGGAATGATGTTGACCGCAGCCGCCCGTGAGCGGTAAATGTCTGGGTGAGGAGCATCCAAAACGTTTTGGTCGTTGGTGTAGCCGTGAACCGTCGTCATCAATCCTGACTCGATACCAAAGGTATCTTGCAGTACCTTGGCAACCGGCGCTAAGCAGTTTGTGGTACAGCTTGCGTTTGAGACACACTTCATATCGTCGGTTAACTGGTCGTCGTTAACGCCCAAGACGCAAGTGAGATCAGGGGCATCTTTTGCGGGAGCACTGATGATGACTTTCTTGGCACCAGCGGCCAAGTGTGAATCATAACCCGCTTTTCCATTGCCGGCTCGACCACGGAAAACACCCGTACTTTCAACGACAACGTCGACCTTCAAATCGCCCCAAGGCAACTTGGACGGATCACGCTCTTCGTAGATGCGAATCTTTTCACCGTTGACGATTAAGTTTTCTTTGTCAAAATCGACTGTGCCATTAAAACGGCCATGAAGACTATCGTACTTAAGTAACGTTGCTAAGGTCTTGTTGTCGGTTAGATCGTTAACCGCGACGACATCGAATTCGTCAGCACGTGCCATCAAATTACGGAAAGTCAAACGGCCGATACGGCCAAAACCATTGATTGCAACACGAATTGCCACAGTAGCTACTCCAAAAAAGTTTGTTGAAACCTTGAATATTTCAAGGTCGAATTAAGCGTTATGGGGGGCTACCCAGCAACGCAATCGGCGACACCTGCTGCCGGAAGTTGGGCAAAATAACAAAAACATCCCCAAAACTGAAGTGGATCAAAGGCCAACTAGGTGAAAGAAAGCAACAAAATTCGCAAAGTCGCCCGCATATCCGTACCACAATGGCAAATCCCACCTGGTTTGACGATCGGCAACTTAGATTACACAAACTCTTCCTCAATTGCCGCTGACTACGACCAGTTTCTGGCGGGCAACCAGCTGAACTCGATCGACGGGGAAGTGCTCCGCCGTTACCTTCCCTCGCTAGAGGATGGTCCGTCTCAAGGATCGGTTATAGCCGACTTTGGCTGCGGCAACGGGCGGTCGTTGATGCCCCTGCTGACCGAAGGCTACCGAGGGCTTGGAATTGATCTATCCGTTCCAATGCTGGAGTCGTTTGCTGCTAAGGCTGAAAAAGCGAGCCTATCGGAGCAAGTCGGATTGGTGCAGAGCAATTTAGTTGAGCTGGACGCGTTTGCTGACGATTCGATCGATGCTGCGATTTGTATGTTCAGTACGCTGGGTATGATCCATGGTCGGCAGCACCGCAATCGTTTTTTGAAACATGTCCGTCGAATGTTAAAACCGGAGCAGCCTTTTATCTTACACGCTCATAGTAGCCTGTTTCAAATTCGACAGCCCCGCGGGATACGTTCTGCAGCGTCATCAATCTGGAAGGCCAGCCGAGGCAAGCAAGAATTCGGTGACCGCACGGCGACCTATCGCGGCGTCAAAAACATGTTCATCCACAGTTTTCGTCGCGCTGAATTGAAGCATGATCTAGCGCAAGCTGGATTCACAGCCGACAAATGGATTGGCATTCCGCCAGCATCCAATCAAACCGCAGACATCAACGCTCCCCTTCCATGGTTCAGCGACTTACGATTGGCCGGGTGGATTGTCGTGTGCAGTTAAATAACATGGCGCAGTCTTCCACGCCTGGGTTTGAATCGCAATGTCCTAGCTGGAGTTTGTAGTAGCGGCTTTAGCCGTGTTCCCGCCTAAAAGCAGGTACTACGAACGGCCAGTAGTACGAAGCACTAGAGCGCCAGCAACAATCGGCTTGGCGCTTCCAAATAGCCGATCACTTCGTTTAAGAAACGAGCGGCGGCTCCGCCGTCAATCAAACGGTGATCGTAGGACAAACTCAACGGCATCATCAGACGAACCGCGATTTCGTCGTTGTCGACCACGACCGGCAACTTGCGTGAGCGCCCAACCAACAAAATCGCCGTCTCTGGTGTGTTGATGATCGGCGTCGAATAAGTACCACCGATTGCACCAAGATTGCTGATCGTGAACGTACCACCTTGCAGATCACTCACTGCAAAATTGTTGCCGCGTACGTTTTCTGCCATCGTGCCCAGTTGTCGCGCAATATCCGGAATTCCCATTTTGTCGACGTTACGCAAGTTTGGTACGACCAAGCCACGTTCGGTATCAACCGCGATTCCCACGTTGACGTAATCTTTATAAATGATCTTACCGGCCTCTAGATCGACCGAAGCGTTAATCACTGGATGCGACTTCAATGCCATCGCTACCGCTTTGGCAATGAACGGCATCGTAGTCAGTTTGACGCCGCCTTGAACGTATTCCTGCTTACTCTTCTGACGAATTTCTTCCAACGCCGTTACGTCAGCATCATCAAAGTTCGTCACACGCGGGCAAGTTGTCCACGATTCGTGCATCTTGCGTGCGATGGTCTGTCGAATCTTCGGCATCTTTTCAACACGAACAGGACCGAACCCGTCGGTCTCACTTCCAGCTGGAATCGCTGGAACAGTACTTGCACCTGCTGGGCGAGCAGCACTTCCTTCTCGCACCACTCGCAGAACATCGTCGCGGACGATACGTCCGTTGTCGCCTGAACCAGATACAGAACCGAGATCGACACCGACTTCGCGGGCAAACCTTCGAATCGCTGGCCCGGCCGCGATTTGGCCACCGCCTGGAACCGTAGAAACGGTAGGTGCAACCGGCTTAGCAGGCTCTGCAGCCACGGGGGCTGGTGCTGCAGGAGCTGGTGCGGGAGCGACTGGGGCAGGGGCTGGCGGAGCCGGTTCAGCCGCTACCGGTGCGGGTGCAGCTGGTGGAGGCGTGGGTTCTGGCGCGGGTGCCGCTGGCTCGGGAGCGTCTGCCGGTGCGGCGGCTCCGGAAGTTTCCACTTCCATTAGCACATCACCTGGCTTGAGCGTATCACCTTCGGCACAGCAAATCTTGGTTATTGTCCCAGCAAACTCGCTTGGCACAACAACGGTTGCCTTGTCCGTCTCTAACTCAATAACACCTTGATCAAGCTCGATCGTGTCACCAACGGCAACCATAATTTCCAACACATCGCCTGATTCGACGCCGTCGCCAAGATTGTCTAGTTTGAATTCAACAGCCATGATTTATTTGAAATGCTCGTAGTCGAAATTATAGTTTTGATCGTCTAACTAACGACCCTGTCTTTATTTGTCATTAGCAAGCCCTCCTAAAATCGAGACTTGCAACCGCCAAGCACTAAGCATACAGCGGATTAACTTTCTCTGGATCAACTCCCAAGTCTTTGATCGCCTGTTCCACTTCACTGAACTCAATTTTGCCTTGTTCGGCCAACTGGTACAGCGAAGCAATCGTGATGCACTCGGCGTCCACTTCAAAGTGACGCCGTAGGGCAGGGCGGGTCTCCGAGCGGCCCATGCCGTCGGTACCAAGTGCCCGGAAATCTTCGTCGATAAATGGAGCCACTTGTTCAGCCAACGCTTTAACGTAATCACTGGCCGCGATGACAGGCCCTTGGGCACCTTCCATCACGGTTTCCAAATAGCTTTTTCGTTTGGGCATCGTCGGATGGAACATATTCCAACGTTTGCAAGCTTGAGCATCGCGGCGGAGTTCGTTGTAGCTGGTGACCGACCAAACATCGCTTGAGATACCGTACTTATCGGCCAACATTTTTTGAGCTTCCAAAACGCCCATCATGATCGCACCACTACCAAACAGCTGCACGCGATGGCGAGCGTTATCGGCTTCAACGGTGCGGAACTTGTACATTCCCTTGATGATGCCTTCTTCGCAACCCTCTGGCATTGCCGGCATAATGTATTCATCGTTGCCGACCATCAAGTAGTAGATTGCAGTCTCGCCTTCTTGATACAGTTTTTTCAAACCGTCAAAGATAATCACGGCAGTTTCGTAATGAAAAGCTGGATCGAAAGCGCGAACGCGAGGAAATGCGATCGCATTTAGTAAACTGTGGCCGTCTTGGTGCTGCAACCCTTCACCGTTGAGCGAAGTTCGACCGGCAGTTCCGGCCAGCAAGAAACCTTTGGCTCGCATATCCTGAGCCGCCCAAATCAAATCGCCAACACGTTGGAACCCGAACATCGAGTAGTAGATGTAAAACGGAATCATGTTGACCCCGTGAGCACTATAGGCAGTACCAGCTGCATTGAAAGAGGACTGTGCTCCAGCTTCGGAGATGCCTTCTTCCAGCAACTGGCCATCTTGTGACTCACGGTAATAAGCCATTTTATTATCGCTGTCGGCCGGCTCGTAGAGCTGACCGGCATGAGCATAAATGCCGACTTGCTTAAACATGCCTTCCATGCCAAAGGTACGTGATTCGTCAGGCACAATCGGAACAATGTTCTTACCGATTTTTTTGTCGGAAACCAATTTGGATAACAAGCGAACCACACCCATCGTCGTTGAAAGTGGTTTTCTCTCACTATCGCGGTCGATCCCTTTACGGTACTCCTCAAACGTTGGAACCTCCATCGTTGGAATTTCCGTCGGACGAGACGGCACGGGTCCGCCGAGTGCTTCACGACGTTCTTTGATATACTGGATTTCGGCAGAATCTTCCGACGGTTTGTAGTACGGTGCTTCGCCGACTTCTTCATCGGAAATTGGAATCCCAAACCGAGTTCGAAATTCCAGCAAGTTCCTTTCTTCCATGGTCTTCGTGTTGTGGGCAACCATCTGGCCTTCCCCTGCATCGCCGAGCCCATAACCTTTCACGGTTTTGGCCAAGATCACCGTCGGCTGACCTTTGTGAAGCTCCGCCGCTCGGTAAGCCGCGTAGACTTTTTCAGGATCGTGGCCACCACGACGCATTCGTGTCAATTTCTCATCGCTGTAATTCTTGACCAACTCCAACAACTGAGGGTACTTACCAAAGAAGTCCTCGCGAATGTAACTGCCAGATGATCCAACGTATTTTTGGTACTGACCATCAACCACTTCTTCCATTCGCTTGATCAGCAAGCCAAGTTCGTCTTGCTCTAGTAGTGGATCCCAATCGTTGCCCCAGCAAACTTTGATCACGTTCCAGCCAGCACCTCGGAACAGCCCTTCAAGCTCTTGGATGATCTTTCCGTTACCACGAACGGGACCGTCCAAACGTTGCAAGTTACAGTTGATCACAAACTTTAAGTTGTCCAGTTTTTCGCGGCCGGCGAGCGTGATTGCGCCCAAAGATTCCGGTTCATCGCATTCTCCATCGCCCAAGTAAGCCCAAACACGTTGGTTAGAGGTGTCCTTGATACCACGGTCTTTAAGATATTCATTGAAGCGAGCCTGATAGATCGCCATGATTGGGCCTAAACCCATCGAGACCGTGGGGTATTCCCAAAAACTCGGCATCAACCAAGGGTGCGGATACGACGACAGCCCCGGAGTATCTTGCAGTTCGCGACGGAAGTTGTTTAGAGTTTCTTCTTCCAAACGGCCTTCCATGAATGCACGTGCGTACATGCCTGGCGAACTGTGACCTTGAAAGTAAATCAGATCGCCATCGTAACCCGAAGGACCTCGACCACGGAAAATATGATTGTAGGCGACTTCGTAAAGTGTGGCCGAAGAAGCAAAGGTGCTGATGTGCCCTCCGACAGCCCCCAAACCAGGCGCTTTGGTCGTGCGGTTGGCTCGAACCACCATCGCCATCGCGTTCCAACGAACGAAGCTTTTGATACGCCGTTCGATTTCGCGGTTGCCCGGATACTGTGGCGTGTTCTCTTTTGAGATCGTATTGATGTAAGCGGTATTGGATTTGGCCGGCATGTCCACGCCGTCCATCAACGCCTTGGCCTCTAAAACCGACAGCAGGTACTTTGCGCGTTCCTTGCCCTTACTCGACAAAACGTATTCAAGCGACTCAAGCCACTCTTGAGTTTCTGTCGGGTCAGCATCGGTTGTATTGACAAAGGAACCAGGATCGTTAATCGAGTTTGGGCCTGACTTGATCACATCCGACATATATCGTGTCCTTTAAATATCTAGGTTCACCAACAACCCTGTGGCTGTCGTGAATTGGCGGCAAAAATCGTATCGAGCCACTTCGACGTACAACCGCTCAGGCTGAATTCCGGTCAGGCTCGACCTAGCAAGCGATCACTCATTTCATACAATCGATAACATCGAACATCGGAAACCATCAAAAGGTGGCCCTGAAATTCGTTGCTCAAAACGTATAACTATTTTTGCAAGTTGAGAGCGATCACAACCGACGGCGAAAATTCATCCTTCGTTAACTTCGGCGATACAAGGCCAACGGTAATATTCCCGAGCCATCAGTTGCTTCAAGCCGCCTAATTCTCGTAAAAGGAACCGATAAAGTAAAGAACGCAGGCACTAAACGTTCGCTTATTTAACTCTAGGCAACCCAAAAGCCCTGTAACGGCAATTGCCTCAGCCTTGCGGTAAAATTTAAGGATTAAAAGAGTTTGATTTGGCGGAAAAAAACACCAACCCTGAACGACTCTTGCCAGAATGACGGCCTATTCTCCAAACCACGATTTTTTTGAAAATTGCTTCAGAGCGACTTCTTCGTTTTCGTCGATCGTGAATACTTTATCTAATCGCATCAACTTGAACACCTCGTCGACGTTTTCCCCGATGTCACAAAGTCGTAATTTGATGCCCAGCGACTTGCATTTTTTGTCGAAAGCAACCAACTTGCCGATCATCGCCGATGACATAAACCCGACATTTTGAAAACTCAAAACAATACGCTTAGACTCGGTATCATGAGCTAAATCTGTCAGCTCTTGCCCCAAGGTCACGATCCGTCGCTCATCAATGATACGCACATCCTGTATGTAGATCACCAAAATTCCAGCTTCTATACGAGTATCGATGGTAGACACGATAATTCCCTGACGTTTGGAAATGGACTTTTGAAAATAGCTTTGCTCTACGAAAGTAGCGTTCTCTCACGGAACCAAAAGCAACATTAGGCCAAAGCCTAAAAGAACCGGACAACAGTGCCCGGTTAAAAAATCAACTAAATAGAATTGTGACACAACCTGCTATTGAGATCAAATCAAAATCTCAATACAAACCTAAATCCTTTATAAATCTCTGTCGACCTTAACAGAATACTGCGTTTCCAATGAAAGTGCTTCTGTTTGAATGGCTTACCGGTGGCGGACTGTGGCTGGACACCGCTTCACTCGATTCCGTTGGAAACCTACTCCAACAGGGAGCCACCATGGTTTCCGCAGTTGGATTGGATTTGGCCAAATTCGCCGAAGTCGACCTACTAGTCGACAGCCGCTTGAACCAACTCAACACTCCCGCCTGTGCGAATGTTACTTCGGCAAAAACCACACTCAGCAGACTTACTCGCGCTGCTAATGTTCACTTGATGGACAATCAAGCCGCACTAAAATCGAAACTAAAATCGTTGGCCCGCGATGCTGATGCAATTTTACTAATCGCACCCGAAACAGACGATTGCCTTGCCAATTCAATTCGCTGGCTAGGGGATCAGAGTCACAAACTGATCTCGCCTTCCTTGGATTACGTCGTCGCAACGTCCAACAAAAACGAACTTGCCGACTTATTGACCGACCATGGCTTCGACAACATCCCGCCGGGCATGCAGCTGGACGATTTCCGGCAACTGTCTCAAGAACAACAAGCTGCCTGGCTGCCAATCGTTGTAAAACCATTCGACGGGTGCGGCAGCGAACGAATCGAGTTTTTCACAGACATCGAACCCTTCCACAACTGGCTCGCCCAGCAGGCCGCAAGCCAATTGGCCGAGTTTCGCGTTGAACGATTCATTCTAGGCACGCCGTCGAGTATCGCAGTGGTTTGCAGACGGAGTCAGGAAACCGTTTTCTTCCCTGCTATGAAGCAGATCCTACACCCACAACCAGTCGGCGAATACCAACGGTCCGAAGACTGCCTTTCCGAATCACAGCAACTTCGCGCGAAACAGCTAGCCGCTAAGGCCATCGCTTGCCTGCCTGAAACGACCGGCTATTTAGGGTTAGATCTAGTGCTAAACGACCTTGATGACCCAGCTAAAGACATGCTAATTGAGATCAATCCCCGTATTACAATGTCTTATTTGACACTCAGCCAAAAATTCGACGAAGGCCTGATCGCCAAGTTGATGCTTGATGGGCTTAAGCCGGTTTGATGCCAATCCACCGTCACCACGGTCATTAAATTGCGACGTGATTTGCAAAGTCCGCCACGTTGTACGACAATTGAAGTTCTACTCAAACCGACACGGCGGCGAAAACTAAATCAACGCGAAGGTTGCTTAACCTGCAGAAAGAAAACACCATGGGCCTCCCCAAAAATGTTTTAGGGTCTGAATTAGAAGTCTGTTGCTCGTCCCCGATGACAGGGTTCTTCCGAGATGGCTACTGCCGTACCGGCCTAGAGGACGTCGGTTTGCATTTGGTGTGCGCAATCATGACCGACGAGTTTCTCGAGTTCAGCAAATCCGTCGGCAACGACCTTTCAACTGCAATCCCAGAGTATCACTTTCCTGGCCTCGAAGCTGGTGACCAATGGTGCTTGTGCGTGACTCGCTGGAAAGAAGCGCTCGAGGCCGGCTTCGCACCGCAAGTTCGCCTGTTGGCAACACACATGTCCGCGATCGAATTCGTTTCTTTGGAAGATCTCAAAGACCACGCCATCGACGCGATGGACTAAGAACACGGAACTACATTTTTGGCTTTCAACAAGCCAACCTACATGCTCGACGCGCGAGCGAGTGCATCGGTCAACCACCCAAAAAAATGCACTTGCTTGCGCGGCAAGCTTATTCGAGATTCGCTAAAGAGAAAACTCAACCCCCGCCAGCTCACACAGATTCGCGTCTTGAACCGCCTGCGGGCAACTCCACACCAAAAAGAACATCGCTTCTTGGCACCAACGACCGACGGGATGCCCACAAGTAAACCCCGCACCCTTGGCCGCCACCATCGCGGCTTGGGTTGACCGCAGCACCAAGCTGTTGGCTTCAGTCCGAAGCTGCTCGTTACTACAACTCGATTTCCCTTGTGTTGCCTGTAACAAAATCTCTACCGTAGCCTCATGATTCGCCTGCAATGCCTTTGTTCCGGCCAACAAATCTGGCCGGCGTTCAACTTGCTTGCTCAAGTAACCAATCGCAGCAGCCGATAGACCCAGCGCCAACGCCGACGATTGATAACTTCCCGTTGAAGGAGCCCCCGACAACGAAGCCAACGCATTCTCAATCGGCCCCGCCACACAATCACATTCGGAAACAAACACGTCCACCAATCGCACTCGGCCCGTGTGTGTTTCCGAAAGCGCAATCAAATCAAAACCTGGATCAACACTCACCCCTTCAGCATCAATCGGAACCAACGCCAAAATCTGCCGTTTGAATTGAACAGTTGGATCCGCCGAACCATCGTCCACGCAAGCGCCCACCAATAACCATTTCGTATCATTGGCACCCGTCACCCACGGACAAAACCCGTTCAACACAAACCCACCGTCGCATGATTCAGCAATCAACACGGGCCGCTGCAAATGCTGACCGCTGGTGGTTAAGTGCGAAATCCCCACCGTGGCCGAAGCTTCACCGCTAACCATTAACGGCAATCGTCGTTGAACGAGTTCGTTATTGGTAGATACCACGACCCGCTTGAGCGCTGCGATTCGCTGAGTCAAAACGAACGTGCTGGCCAAACAGGCTTCGCTCATTTTCAAGTACGCCAGCGTCAAATCATGAACGCTCCATCCCGCGCCGCCTTGCTCAACCGGCACGAACCAGCGATACACGCCAGCATCAGCCATCCGCGTTAGCTGCTTACTAGGCCACGGTAAACGGTTGTTCTGCGCGGTTGCCAATTGTTCATTTCGGTCCGACGCGAGTTTTTGACAAAACTCCGAAAATGCTTTTTCACTGACTGATTCAATCATCTGACTTTTCATCTTTCAAACATCTTCGAATAATCTGCACCGGGTGCAACGCAACTCGGCCTGTGCCGTCGGCAATTTGATGCCGACAACTCGTCCCCGGCGCCGCGATTAAACTCGTCTCCGGCTCCGATCGAACCGCCGGAAACAACGTCAACTCGCCAATCTGCATCGACACGTCGTAATGCTCCGCTTCATACCCGAACGAACCTGCCATCCCACAGCACCCCGCAGCAATGATTCGCACTCGATTGCCTGGCGGCAATTGCAGCATTTGAATCGTTGGCTTAAGCGAGGCCAACGCCTTTTGATGACAATGCCCATGAAGACGGATTACCTGATTCGAATCAGCATCACCACCGAACGAAGCAAACTGTTCCTTGCAGATTTTCTTGGCTTCAACTTGTTGCTGAAAAAACTCATCAAACATTAAAACGTTTGACGCCAACTTTGTCGCAGCCGGTCGCAGTTCAGGTCGCACCAGCACCGGATACTCGTCACGGAAACTCAAAATCGCCGATGGCTCAAGCCCGACCAAGGGCTTATCTGCTGAAACCAATTCACCCAACTGACGAACGTTAGTTTCAGCAAAATCCCGAGCCATCCGCAACAAGCCCTTCGACATCGCCGCTCGACCACTTTCGACATGGTCCGGAATTTCGACCGCCCAGCCCAATCGCTCCAGCGTTTCGATTGCTGCGACTCCGACTTGCGGATCGCTGTAGTTCGTGAATTCGTCACAGAATAAATACACGCTGCCGTGCGAGCCAGCATTGCGATGCGGCCGGTACTGCTTGAACCAATTGGACAGAGTGAACTTACCCAGCTTGGGCAGAGATCGTTTGGTCGAAAACCCTAGCATTCGCTTTAGCAAACCGCCGGTGACCGAGCTGCCGGCCAGCGCGTTGTACATCCATGGAACCTTTGCGGCGAGCCCCATTTGTTTGGCAAAACCAGCGATTCGTTTTGAACGCACCGGCACACCATGGACATCATAATACGCTTGTAAAAATTCGGCCTTCATCTTGCCGACATCCACGTTCGACGGGCACTCGCGTTTGCAACCTTTACAAGACAAACAAAGATCCATCGTTTGCTTTAGGTCATCGTTAGCTAACACCGCCCGCGACTCCGTCGAGCCAGCAGCCTCGCCAGACACACCATGCGTCAAAACATGCCGCAACATGTTCGCTCGGCCTCGCGTCGAATCGGCCTCACGCTTGGTCGCCATATAACTCGGGCACATCGTTCCGCCAGTCAGATGAGTTTTGCGACAATCGCCAGACCCACTGCACATTTCAGCAGCGCGCTGCAGTCCCTGTTCATTCGAAAAATCAAACACGGTTTCCACATCCGCCACCGATTGCCCCGGCCAATGTCGCAGGCTGGTATTCATTGGCGGTGTGTCGACAATCTTTCCCGGATTGAAGATTCCTTGCGGATCCCAAATCTGTTTGACTTGCTGGACCAGTTGATAGTTTTCGTCACCGATCATCCGCTGCAAAAATTCGCCACGCAAACGGCCATCACCATGCTCGCCACTCAACGACCCTTTGAACTCTTTGACCAAATCAGCGACCCGACCAGCGACCTGGCGAAACTGCCGATTCCCGACTTCCGTTTTTAAGTTGATCACTGGTCGCAAGTGAATTTCACCTGAACCGGCATGAGCATAATGCACGCACTCGAAACCAAATTCGTTTTTCAAAATCTGATTGAACCGACGAATGAACTCTGGCAAATCTTCCACCGCGACCGCCGTATCTTCGATCACCGCAACTGGTTTGCTGTCACCGGGCACATTCGCCACGATCCCCAAACCAGCCTTACGCAACTGCCAGACTTTTTCTGTATCGTCGCCAAACAAAACCGGAAAGTGATTCCCCAAACCTTGCCGTCTTAATTCAGCCTCCAGCTTCCCTGTCGCCGTCAAAACCTCGGCCTCGGATTCACCTCGCAATTCAATCACCAAAATCGCTGCCGGTTCCCCCTGCACAAAGAACGCGTTTTGACGCTGCATACGATTTCGCATCGCACCGGCAAGGATCATTTGGTCAATCAATTCGACCGCATACGGACCATGTTTGACGGCCGTCAACGTTGCCTTCAACGCGTCATCAATCGAATCGAAATGGACACACTGCAAACCAGAAACTGCCGGTGGTAACGGGATGCAGTTCAGTTTGATTTCGGTGGCAAAAAAGAGCGTGCCTTCACTGCCGGCCAGTAGCTTGCAAAAGTTAAAAGGTGTTTTTGAATCACCAAGCGGTTCTGAATCCAACAACAAGTCGATCGCGTAGCCCGTGTTACGACGTTGGACCTCGGGTTTGGGAAATTCTGATCGAATTCGTTGTTGAGTTTCCTTGGGCGACAGAATCGCGAACATGTCTCGGTAGATTTTGGATTCCAAAGCATCGGGATTGGCGGCGATTTTTTGTTCGATTTCTTCGGCCGACAGATCGGCAAACGTCACCTTGGTTCCGTCGCTCAAAAAACCAGTCGCCGAGATCGTATGTTCACGCGTACTGCCGTAGACCACACTGTTGGATCCACAGCTATTATTCCCCAACATCCCACCGACCATTGCTCGATTGGCCGTCGATGTCTCTGGGCCGAACATCAGCCCATGCTCCGCCAACGCCATGTTCAATTCGTCACGAATCACGCCTGGTTGAACACGTACCCAACGTTCGTCTGGATTGATTTCTAAAATCTGATTCCAATGGCGCGACACATCGACGACGATCCCACTACCGACCACTTGCCCGGCAAGCGACGTTCCAGCGGTTCGCGGGATCAAGCCAATTCGATGTTGATTGGCGAAACGAATTAACGTTTCCAGATCGCGATCGGTCTCTGGAAAAGCCACCGCCAGTGGAGTCTCTTGATAGGCCGACGCGTCCGTCGCGTACAGGGTCCGGCCCAGTGAACTCCAATCAAGCTGCCCTTGGATCTCGCGCGAAAGTTTTTCCAGCAAGTCCGATGTTCGGTTGTCGATAAGGGATCCGGTAACGGTCATGCAAAAATTATACACTGCGAAAAGACTTACCCACACCATGCAAGTCGTACGACGGTCAAACCGCAACCACAAAAAACATACTGACTTCGAAGATATCAATACGGATCGATTCGGTGAAACTTGTTAGCTTCAAGACCGTCCGTTATCTTTTACTGCTGATCAGCGTCTAAATAGAACTGAGAAATGCCTCTGCAATTCCAACACTTTCGTTCTGACGGCCCTTCCAGTAAAACAATCACAATTCCTCCAACCTAACGAAAGTCACCGACATGAGCGCAACCCCTGAACGACGTGAACTAAGCTTTGCAACACTTGACGAGGCCGTCGCCGACGCGGTGCAACTAGCCAGTGGCGATGTCCGGACGACCGGCAACCACTCATTCGGACAAATTCTTGAACACCTTGCTCGGACCCACGACATGGCCACCGGTTTGCTACCCGGTCCTAAAATGCCATTTTTTATGCGTCTGATGATGCCGCTAATGAAAAAGTCGATCATCAAAGATGTACAACCGGGCTTCAAACTGCCACCCAACGCAGAAGAATTCTTTTGGCCCGACCAAGAGTTTGAGGTTCAAGAGGCGTTGGCTCACCTTAGAGAATCCGTCGACCGATTCAACACCAAAGGCCCACTGCCTAAACATCCGGTATTCGGCAAGCTCACCAAAGAACAAACCACACAGCTTAACTGCAAACACTGTGCGATGCATTTGAGCTTTGTACATCCTGCTTGAACGAACT
>CAZHCH010000023.1:14501-23013 GCA_964530985.1 uncultured Pirellulaceae bacterium
ACGATCGTCTTCCATCAAAAACTTCTGAGCTTCGTATTGATCCGAAATCGCTTTACTGGGTTCAATGATCGCTTCCAAAAGATCCTTCGTGCCGAATCGTCTACCGGCAGCAGTCAGGTCCGGTCCGATGACGCCTCCGTTACGTTTGATTCGGTGGCACTTGTAGCAAGTAGCAACGGCAAACATTTTTTTGCCATTGGCTAAGTCACGGCCGGCAAGCTTAGCATCGTCGATTGGCAACAGGTCGGCAACGGCCCAGTTCTTCACGGTAGGGCGTGCTTTAAGATTCGCGTAAGGGTCATTTTTCTTGGGCCGACGCGCTAACAAACCGGACAGCTCCTTAGCATCTTCTTCGGGCAGGTTGGAGATGGCGTGTTTGCGAATATTATTCACAAAACCTGCAAACGAATTGCCACCGCTGGAATTGGCATTGTCCAGCATGGTCTGAAAGAACTCACGGCGTAGGTCGAGCGTCCAGCCAACTTTTGCATCGCACAGTGTATATGCCGTCGCGATCTGATCCTCTTGAGCCTTTTGTTGTTTGAAAATTTCGATTAGCTTCGCAACGATGGTCGGCGATTGGCCCGCGACCAACAACCGGCCAAGATCGCGGTCGACAAATTGGTCGCCAGACGGAAAGTGCTGCTCCAATTTTTGGATCGCTTGCATGGTGGGCTCTTGGGCTTCTCCCATGCGGCATAGCACCAAACCATAAGCCCGAATCAAACTCAACTTTTGCTGCGAGGACAAACTAGCAAAATCGATACTGCTGAGGACTTCGACCGCCAAGGCCTGTTCTTTGGGGGCGACACGGGCCAATGCGATGGCCAGTTCAATTTTTGCTTGAGTTGATTGGGATTTAATTTTGCCTGCCCAGCTGCTACTAGGTTGGTTTTCGATCGCGATTCGCGCCGCGTAGCGAATGCTGCGGTCGTCTGAATCAAGTGCTTTGATCGCATCATCGATACTGATTTCGGCATTCGGTTGGTGACCGGCTTCTAGTTTACGTCGCTCAAGAGCAAACTCGGCTGGGGCAGGGTAGCTTGCGGGTGCGGTTGATTCGCTACCTACATACTTAACCCGGTATAACGCGGACGCTGAACGTCGACCACCGATGGTAAAGTAAATATTGCCGTCGGCAGGATTCACGACGATGTCAGTCACCGGAAGAGCAGGGGCCGCACAAAATCGCTCCTTGGTCGCAGTAAAGGAACCGCCATTGGGCTTCATGTGAACCGCGTAGATCGCACCGTAGCTCCAGTCGGAAATGAACAACGCGTTTTGATATTTGGCTGGGAATTTTGCACCCGTACCAAAGGTGACTCCTGTAGGGCTGCCTGGACCAATGTTCAACACAGGCCCCACGCTATCGGGATAGTACTCAGGCCATTTTCCTGAGCCACTACGCCAACCAAATTCAGCACCACTGACTACATGGCAAACACGCGTTGGGCGGTACCATGGCAACCCGAGATCCCATTCCATGTCCGCGTCATAAGTGAACAGTTCGCCATTAGGGTCAAAGGCAATGTCATACTGGTTCCGAAAGCCACTAGCAACGAGTTCAAATTTTTTGCCTTCAGGATCGGTTTTGCAGATCCAGCCTCCGGGGGCTTTTAGTTCGTTAGCATGGCCACGAGGATCCAAGAAGCGTTTGATCAATTGATCTTCTTGCCAAACTTTTGGCTGACGTGTTGCCGCTAGCGGCGGCAAACCGGTCATGTTGCCAGCGCAGATGAATAGCGATTTTTTGTCAGGGCTGAGCACAATTGCGTGGGCACCGTGTTCGCCGCGTCCGAAAATCCTTTGCAAATGTTCAACTTTGTCGTACTGATCGTCACCGTTAGTGTCTTGGACTCGGTAAAGCCCTGGCGCACAAGTGATATTATTTTTCTTGAGACCAGTAGACATCACGTACAAACTGTCAAAGGCACATAGCAGACCTTGGGCAGCGCCGAGATTCAATTTAAGTTCGACAACATCGGCTTTTCCGTCGGTGACGGTAATTCGATAAATGGCTCCGTATTGATCACAGGCAATCAACCGGCCTTTAGGATCGGTAGTTAAAGACACCCAAGACCCTTGCCCTTTGGCCACTGAGTAAATGAGTTCCGCTTCAAAGCCATCGGATAGAGTGAACTTATCAGGAGTGGCAACTTGAGCTGCTGCGAGGGTTGGAAGGCAAGCGACCAGAAAAATCCAACTGATGAATTTTTGATGCCAAGCGGTCAAACAACTAAAGTAACTCGTACTCTCAAGCGCCATCAATTTTTCCTAGTTCAACTAATAAATTTGCTAAGTTAACTCCAAGATAGCTGGTATGAGTGTAAATTCAAAGTGGAATGCCTCGTTAGATAAAAGCCGTCATTGATCCGCTATTTTCGGCACAAGGCGACTGACGACTAGCGTTCCTCAACTAACACAAGAGGCCGACGGGGCAACAGCAGTCACATCGGTAAAAAGATTCGCAGGTGAACCACAGAGCGTTTTTATGTCGTTCGCTCGAAAGCACGCGAATCGTCGTCAGTACTTTCACCGGCAGTCGAAGCAACACCTGTCGCTCGCATCTGCTCGTACTCTTGCCGGTCCAGTTGATAAAGCTTCTTGCCAGTTTCGGTAGGGTACTCGCAGTTAATGCAAGCTTGGCACAATCCGTCTTGTTCAATGCCGATCGCCCGAGCAATGGATTCGATTGGCAGGTAACGCAGTGAGTCACAGCCCAACGCTTCGGCCATTTCCTCCTGAGTTTCGATATCTAGATTGCCACCGGGATTAAAGAAGTTCGGCGCGAACAGTTGCTTGATTTTGGACATGTCGATCCCGTAGTAACAAGGAGCGACGATGGGCGGGCAAGCGACACGAACGTGAATTTCTTTTGCACCACCTTCTTCTTTCAAACGCAACAGCAGAGCCTTCATGGTCGTCGATCGAACAATCGAGTCCTCGACCAAAATAACTCGCTTACCTTCCAAAACTTCCTGCAGCGGGGTGTATTTTACTTTCGCCTTTTGAGCGCGCGCCTTTTGTGATGACTCAATAAATGTCCGGCCGCTATAGCGATTGCGAATCAAACCTTCTAAGGATGGAATTTTCAAATGAAAAGCCATCGAATCAGCGGCAGCTTTGCTGGTGTCAGGCACGGGGACGACGATCGTGTCTTCGTCGATCGTGATCACGCCTTGGGCGAGCTCCTGTTCGGCTAATTCTTTGCCGAGGTTCGTGCGGGTCGTGTAGACGCCACGGTCATCCAAACGACTGGCTACATTTGCAAAATAAATCCATTCAAAGAAGCAGTGCTTGCGACCGCGTTTTTCGGTAAAAGGTTTGATTTGCAGGTCGCCATTAACGATCGTGATCGCGTGTCCAGGTTCAAGCGATTTGATCGAGTCGCGTGAAAAGCCCAAATTCAGCAACGCGACGCTTTCACTGGCAGCGGCAAACAATCGCCCATCAGTGGCGTAACACATTGGTTTGATGCCCAGCGGATCACGGGCGATCAGCATGTCACCTTTGGCATTCATCATTGCCAATGAGTAAGCCCCGTCCAAACGATCCGCAATACCGGAAATCATTTCGACCATGCAACTAGAGGTTTGCTTATTCAGCTGTTGGCTGATTTCGTGCATCAAGATTTCTGTGTCCGACTCACGAACGAGGTGGTTGTCGGGTTGACTGAGCAGTTCGTCGGCGAGATCCCGGTAGTTTGCCAATTGTCCGTTGAAGGCAAACGTGAACCACTGCTTGCGGCTAAAGTGGTGACTTTCAAAAGGTTGAGCGTAACTACGATCGTCTTTGCCACAGGTTGCATAACGCACGTGGCCAATCGCAGCGGTTCCTGCGTACTGTCTCATTAACGCTTCCGCTTTGGCCGCATGCGACAAACGGAAGACTTCTTGAACGGTGCCAATTTCACGGTAGGTGTCCAGCAACTGGCCGTTATCAGGTGTGGCATTGAACCTTGAGATCCCCGCAGACAGCTGGCCGCGATTTTGCATGTCTTGCAGCAGCCGCGGAATCAGCGAAGCAGACTGCATCGGATCATCGCTAGGAAGCAGTTCGCTGACTTTGCCAGGCAAGTGATAGACCGCGGCCACGCCGCATTCGTGATGAAGTTCGCTCATCGATTTCTAATGTACTCAGGGCAGGGCATTGGTGTTGAATGGTCAGGCCAAGATTCTAGGCACGCGACCGTGTCTGCTCAACCGTTACTGACGAACTAGGTCATTTTTGTTTCCGCCGAAGCAGGTTAGACTAGGGACAAGCAAGCGGCAACAGTCCGCTATTTTTTTCACTCAAAAAGACGGTGTTTTCGGTATGTCAACTGAGAATTGGATTTCAGAACGTTCCAAGAGATTTGATGCCAGCGGTATTCGGCGAATGTTTGATTTGGCCTCTAAATTAGAAAACCCGATCAATCTTTCCATTGGCCAGCCCGACTTTGACGTGCCCGAGTCAGTACGAAACGAGCTAGTAGCGGCAGTGCAGGGGGGCAAGAACGGATATTCGCTGACGCAAGGCATGCCTGTTTTGCGAGAAAAACTCCAAGAAGAAGTCAACCGTGAGTTGGGTCACGATGATCGAGACGTGTTTGTATCCAGTGGAACAAGCGGCGGTTTGTTTTTGGCAGTGCTGTCGATGGTCAACCCAGGGGACGAGGTGATTTACTTTGACCCGTTTTTTGTAATGTATCCCGCCATGTTGGAAATGGCCGGAGGTGTTGGAGTGCCAATCAGGACGGCTCCCGATTTCAAGATCGACATCGCCAAGGTCGAAGCGGCAATCACTGACAAAACCAAAATGATTATCCTCAACAGCCCCTCCAACCCAACAGGCGTCTGCCCAAGTGAGGCAGAAATCAAGGCAGTTGCTGAACTGGCCCAAAAACGTGGGATTTGTTTAGTGTCAGACGAGATCTACAGCAAATTCACTTATGATGAACCTCATGTTTCTGCGGCGAAGTTCAACCCTGATACGATCGTGATTGATGGCTTTTCCAAATCATACGCGATGACGGGTTTGCGAGTCGGGTATGTTCACGGCCCAACCGCCCTGATGCAAAACATGCTAAAGTTCCAGCAATTCACATTCATTTGTGCGCCACAGCCGGCTCAGTGGGCAGCAGCAGTCGCGATGGACACCGATATTAGCCATTTCGTGGATCAATACCGAGGCAAACGCGATCGAATGCTTGATGGACTAAAAAACCACTACGAGATCGTTAAACCCGGCGGTGCGTTTTATATTTTCCCAAAGCTACCTTGGGGGACGGGGGACGAATTCGTGGATGAGGCGATAAAAAACAATTTGATGGTTATCCCAGGCTGTTTTTTTAGTCAGGATGATACCCACTTTCGGATTTCCTACGCGGCTTCGGACGAGGTGCTCGACAAAGGAATTGAAGTGTTACAAAAAATTGCTCGTCGCAGTTAAACCCGTAGCTGACGTCGCCAGACTTCAGGTTCTGAGGTGAGAAGCACGTCTCAAGTCACAACCCGCCGTCCGAGTTTTATTCGCATCAAATTATCCACGTTTAGATTCAACAATGCCCTTCCCTCCCACGACCGACGAACTGCTAGAAGCCTTTGAAGACATCCAAGAATGGGATGAGCGATACGATTACATCATTGATCTCGGTCGCGAGTTACCCGAGCTCCCGGCGGACCTTCAGACGAAAGAAAACATCGTCGAGGGCTGCATGAGCACCGTTTGGCTGGTGACCAGCAGCGAAGGGCCAGATTCGCCCGTTTCGATCCAAGCCGACAGCGACTCGATTATTGTCAAGGGCCTCGTCGTGGTCATGCTTGCCTTCTTTTCAGGCAAAACAGCCGCTGAAATCCTACAATCGGATGTCTCGGACTTCTTGACCAAGCTTGGTTTAAACCAGCATTTGAGTCCTCAGCGTCGCAACGGATTGTTTGCGATGATCAAACGCCTGAGAGTCCTAGCGACTGAAATTGCAGCCAGTGCTTAGCGATGCTGTATTTTGAGAGGATTTATGAAATCAAAAAGTTTAAATATAATTGGCTAAATCGACTTTAGCCCGAAGGAATAATCGACGATACGGAAAATCTAAAAAACGTCTTGCAAAGTTAAGCATCGCAGGATATTTTCTTTGACTCTTAAACGTTGATTCGGTCACAGAAGTTGCCGAAAGATCGTTTTGAGAGTGAATAAGGCGCTGTAGCTCAATTGGTTAGAGTACCGGACTGTCGATCCGGTGGTTGCGGGTTCGAGTCCCGTCAGCGTCGCTTACAGAAACCCCGGTGAACGTAATGTTTGCCGGGGTTTTTTCGTTTGCCTGTGAATCTAGTTACCCAAAAAATGAAAGATGCCAACTGAAATAGCAGTCGTTCGCAATTAATGTCGAATTGCCTTCGACGTGGGCATGCCGTCGGTACCGGCCTTCGAAACCTGACGTGTGCAAAATTAAAAGCCCGCTCATTTTCACATGCGGGCTTATTAATATTGTTAGTCTAAACCTGAAAGTCTATCGGTTGGGCAGTGTAGACGATCCAAACTGGGATCTGCGAAACGGTAGAGTTGAACCATTACCGCGAACGGGAAGAGTGGATCCTGAACCGTTTTGCTGGAAACGGTTGCCTGTCAGGCCGATGATTGCACCTTCGTCGCCTAAGTACAAGCCGGGCTTTCCGGGAACACGTTTCATCTGGCGTCGACTCGAAACATCTGTGTCATAGACAGGTTGATCTATTGATGGCAGAGGCGGCTTTACGTTTTTATTCGTACGAGGAACCAAGACTTGCTGGCGATCGGGCAGGCTTGTCTGGTTGCCAGAGCGCCAAGGAAGACTTGCAAGATTTCGGCTAGGTAACGTACCAACGCCACTGCGGCCGGGTAAGGTTCCGGATCGACCAGGAAACGCTCCTGCAGATCCCTCAACGCCAAGTTGACCGACGCCTGGCAAGGTGCCATTGAATTTGGTCGCTGGAGCCCAATCAGAAGAGCTATAACGCTGCTGTTCACAGCCCAGACTGATACATACCAATACCGAAGCAACTAAATATGTGATTGGCGCCAGCGAAAAATTATTGGTCATATTAACTACGAGAAATTCGATTGTGAGCGATGTATGCAGGTTGTGTATCGGCTCGGCTACCACGAATCTTTGCAGAAGCCAAACCGGACTGACTTAGTGATGTTAGATTTTACTCAATCAGTCGATGCCGCATAATACTCAAACCATTTCTCAGTGGTTAAGTTTTTTAGATCTAACGAAAATACCGGCATTTAGAGTAAAAATCGTTCTCGTGCTATTTTCTTTGCCAGCAACATAAGCGTCCCAAGTCCTCGTGAAAAGGCAACCTTCGCCGACCGGGCAATCAATCGCCTGCAATCTTTACCTGATTGACAGAACACAATTAGAACGTACGAAGTGCATTCAATTTACGATGTTGCATGATTTGGCGATTGTCCGACGATTTCCGGAAAGACAAATCTAAATTTCGGTTATACGAGTTTCTCTGAATTCGTGGGCTGACGTGAAAACTAACGTTACGACGTTATTTTCACATACAACTGATCTTTCGTTTTTACCTCCCAAAGGATTGAGAGGGCGTTGGATCTATTAAACTCAAACTGTTATTGCGCAACTATCAGGTCTTGATCAATCACGATTTCTTGAATTGTGTAGCCACGTCTGAGGCAAAGCTATTTTATTACCCTAACGCGTTTCGAGAAAATTCTCCGAAGCAAAAATGATTAATAAAAGCTGATTTGCACGAACTTGACGAAGCGACCGCAAAGCCTACTTGGCGATCGAACACATTAGAAAATCTGATGAAACGACAGTGATGAGTTTCAACTTTAGGAGACAAGTCTCAATGAAAATCAAACTAACTGCCACGTTGCTACTCTGTAGTTTACTAATTTTGTGCAGTGAATTAAGTGCAGCCAGCCCACTTGGGCAATTGTTGCAAAGCGGCAGTCGCAGTATCGAAGCGGCTGCACCAGTGGCCGTAAATTCCCAAAACATGGCAACACCGGTTCCGGTAGCTGTCAGTTCCCAAGACGTGGGAGTATCCGCACCCATGGTTGAAAATTCTTGTGGCTGCGAAGCCACCATGGCCGAAGGTTGCGGCTGTGAAGCTGCCGCACCAGTTTGCGGCTGCCGACGAAGAAGCGGCCTGAAGGGGCTTCTCGAACGAATGGCTGGTCAGGTACCAGGCGATTGCGATTGCGGGCCCACTTGCGAACCACCAGCTCCGCCAGTTGCACCACCTTGCGATTGTGCTCCAGCACCTAGCCCAAGCTGCGGCTGTGATGAAGCGCCTGCCCCAAGCTGTGGTCTGCTGAATCGCTTAACAGCTCGCAGCGGCGGCGGATGTGGGTGTGATGAAGCACCTGCCCCGAGCTGCGGTTGCCAAAACGGTGGTCCACTAAGTCGCCTAACAGATCGCAGCAACGGCGGATGTGGGTGTGATGAAGCACCTGCCCCAAGCTGCGGTTGCCAAAACGGTGGTCTGCTGAGTCGCTTAACGGATCGCAGTGGCGG
>CAZHCH010000023.1:23113-43561 GCA_964530985.1 uncultured Pirellulaceae bacterium
GCTGCGGTTGCCAAAACGGTGGTCTGCTGAGTCGCTTAACGGATCGCAGTGGCGGCGGATGTGGGTGTGTTGAAGCACCGGCCCCGAGCTGCGGTTGCCAAAACGGTGGTCCACTAAGTCGCCTAACAGATCGCAGCAACGGCGGATGTGGGTGTGATGAAGCACCTGCCCCAAGCTGCGGTTGCCAAAACGGTGGTCTGCTGAGTCGCTTAACGGATCGCAGTGGCGGGTGCGGCTGCGAGCCAGAGCCAAACTGTGGTTGCCAAAAAGGTGATTCCCTCGGCCTCCCTTTAGTTAATTTTAATGGTTTCAGGAATCGCAGTGGCTCGACTTTGCGAGACCGTTTCGGTGGAGGTCGAATACTTCGCGGTTCAAGTAACTGCAGCCCTTGCGGTTCAGCTTGCCCACAAGACGGCGGCGGGTGTGACTCGGGCTGCTCGTCTTGCGGCGATGCTGGAGCTGTTTACCAATCCGCTCCAACCATGGCTCCAGCGACAACCGAAGGTAACATCGTTCCCACACCGGCTAAACATTGATCTAGCTTGGTCACTGAGAACCAAACGTAATAAGATGGCTGCAGACTTAGAGTTGACATCATACTGAGGTCAACCAAGCCATGTATCTACGGGGATATATTGACACTCGACTGTAAAAACAGCTTGGCCAATTGGCCAAGCTGTTTTTTTGCGCCTTACCTGGATGCTTTGTCATTGCATTACATTCGCTAGCATCCTAATTCGGCACCAACCATAGACACCACATTGTATTTTGAGAGGTTGGGGTGACATTGACTTAAGGTAAACACTTTATTAAAAATCAATCGCACTTTTATTCAACTAACAACTTCAAAAGTGAAGCGGAATGAATCGAATCAAGATAAGCCCTCTAGCTTCGTCACCGGTTTCAGAGCCAGCTTCTCAGGAAGCGTCAAGAAGTACATCGCTCACGTTTGATAGCCCGATCACTTCTTCCGAGCAAGAGACGTGCTTATTTGGACCTCTGCAGTATGAAAAGCACTATGCTTATCCTCTGATTGTTTGGTTGCATGCTGACAGTCAAAAGGCCACTCAATTGCAGTCGATTTTGCCTGAAATCAGCATGCAAAACTACGTCGGTGTGGCGCCTCAGGCGCCCGTAGGTAACTTTCAATGTGGCTACCATTGGGAACAAGATTATGATTCCATTCAGGCAGCCCAAGAATCGGTTTTTGCCGCGATTGAAGTTGCTTGTTCGCGGTTCAATATTGCCAAGCATCGAATATTCTTGGCTGGATTAGGTGGCGGTGGAACAATGGCATTGCGAATCGCTATGAAGCAGCCAGATCAGTTTGCAGGCGTGATTGCATTAAACGGCCCAATGCCTGAGGGAAATTCTGTCTTGTCTCGCTGGAAAGAAGCCCGACAATTACCGGTGTTTTGGGCTCATCACCAAGCGAGCCAAGGCAAGACTTCAGCAGTCGCAATGTGCCGGAACTTCCAAGAATTGTTTACTTATGGATTTCTGAACTTGGTGGCTCGGGAGTACCCAACGCTAAAGAACTTAGAAAGCTTGGCCCCGCGTGAAGTCAATAAATGGATCATGGAACAGATCCAAACCGCGATTCACTAATACCGCAAAATTAAAGGGACGGTGCGATATTGGCACTTCTTTATAACGGTGATCTGCGTCCTGACACTCTATCGAAATTGGTCTTTGCCAATCATTGATACCGCCTACAGGATGCCACCAGGCGACCGATGGCGATAACTCCAGCGAATATCTCCATTGACGGCACTACCTGAATTTCGCTAAAAGCGAACTACTAAGTAGTAAAACGCACTTGCCTATGGCCCTAAATCGGACAAAGCAATGGACTCCTCCGTCTCTAATCACCTGATCACTCGCTGGTATTCTAAAAACAGCGTGCGTCTACTAACCCTTGCATCTATCACCGTCGCAATTTTAGCGATGTTGCACGTTAGTCATCAGCAGGCCAACGCTCCGATGCAGGAACTATTACAAGGTTGCGAACTGAAGACCCCCGACCTGCATCGGCTACAACTCGCTTTTGGCCAATCTGGATTAAACGATTTTAAGGTCAAAGATGGCACCGTTTGGGTACCTCGCGACCAACATAGTTCTTATTTAACTGCAGCTACCGAACACAATGCGATCCCGGCTGAATTTAAACTCACGAAAGATCTGCCGGTCAGTGATGCCGGCAACCCATTTCTTTCCCGGTCGCAGCGAGAGTACCTCAAGCACCTTCGCCAAAAAAATCAAGTTCAAGAAATGATCATTCGCTTACCTTTTGTCGAGCAAGCTTGGTGCGAAATGGACCAAACGCCCCGGCAGAATGCCTTTTCTAACATCGACCGTTCGGCAGTACTCTCGATTCGAAGCACGCCAGAATGCCAGCTAAGCGTAGCTCACGTAGACACCATCAAGCAAATGGTGGCCGCTGCGATTACAGATTTAACCATCGAAAATGTTGTCGTCATCGACTTAAACAACGGCTTTGCTCACCAAGACAACATCGATCAACTGTCTCAGAAACAGCGTGAACTGCACCAGATCACTGTCAATCAGAAACATTTCTATGAAAGTCGGCTCCAAGAATTACTTCTGGATTATCCCGGCGTTGACATTCGTGTGGACGTAACTGTCAACGAAGTCTTGGTCGACGTTGAGCCAACTACGAATACTGCGAACACGTTAAACATCAAGCAACCTGCTGTTCCATCAGCTGGTGCCAACGGAGTGGTTTCGATTGAAACAGAAGCACCCGAGCTACCGGTGCTGGTCTCCCATGAGATTCAAACGATCGTCGAGTTAAATAAGCAACTGCATGTTTTTGTCGACATTCCCACCGAGACCGTTTATGCGGCCCTTGGAAATCCAGTCGAAATTAAAAAACACATCTCAGCTCGTGAACGTCAGGCAAGCATCGATCAACAGACGAAAGCGAAATTTGAACAGCTAAAAAGTACCATTGCCGATCGTTTACTTCCTCTGTTCCCTAGCGAATCGACCGCTGGAAGTCTTTTGACAGAACAAGGGAATTCGGTGGACTTTAGACTCGTACCTGCGATTGCGCAGGCCAAGAACACCGCCGACTGGAAGTCAAATGCTCAAGCATTATTCGAGTCCAACTGGCCTTCACTGGGAGTGCTAGGTATCGGAGCGTTACTATTAGCCTTAGTCTATCGCCGATCAGATCAATTCCGATCACCAGCTAACCAACAGAGCATTGCCCCTGAATACGGACCTACTGACTCAGGTACCAGCCAGCAGTCCGTATGCTGTGCGCATGACGCAGCTTCCGAAAATCTTCCTGAGATACAAAGCGCCCCTGATGCCGAGGTTCAATTGACCAAGTTAATCCAAGAAGACCCCGACTCTGCCGCTAAGATTATCGAGACTTGGATTCGAGACGCTGCTTAACATCGAGATTTACAGCACCAAAATTCGTTACTCCGAAATGGTGCTGCCTGCAAAAATGCAATCCGTCTTGCTTCCTTAGCCACTACGCTCGCGCAGCAAGAACGATTTTGTTATTTAATTTAGTTGGGGTTCGACAACCACAGCGTTCTCGATATCAACTGTCTTCTCCTCCGGCGGTTCTTTGCGAGATTTTTTAGGCGGAGCCATTTTAAGCGCTTTCCGAGTAGCCATTTCGACTCGCTTTTGAACGATCGTGTCACGCTCAGATTTGAGGTTCTCAATCGCCTTCCGCAAATGCGCTGTCCTCTCCAAAGACCTCACTTCATCCCGTTCTAATTTACTTATTTGAGCATCTAATTTTTCTTCAATAAGCAGCTGGATTTTGTTTCGAAGTTCGTTGGCTGTTTTTTCGTCGTCGGCCACTCGATACTGAGCAGCGCACAACCGAATTTTCGATTGGATTACCCACCCCTTCAACTCCCGTTGATAAGCCTCGGGAGACTTCTTCTTTGCTCGTTCTAATTTTATTACATCTCGATCAAGGCCCCTAACGACTCTATTAAATCTCTTGCGCTGTTTTTTTTTCAAGTAATTCAGCAATGGCATAATTTCTGGATGATGTTCTTGGACAAAGGCCTGCAGTTCTGCAATTCGGTTATCAGACAACTTCTTATGAGACGCTTTCGCACTCTTTTTCTTTGTTTGCTCGACTGGGGATTTTTTCTGAGCATCAAGTTTGTCCTGAGCATCAATTGACGGACTTAAATCCACTTGCCGCGCCGTCGCGGTATTACTGAGCAACAGCAGCCCAACAGTGACTCCCAAACAGCACAGCAACTGCCCGCCAGACTTGAGAATTTTGCAAAAACGCGCCATATCAAAAACTTTCAATTTCGTTTGCGTCTAGCTACCAAATGCCGAAGAACTTGAATCTAAATCTTGAGCCATATCGATTAACGTTGTTGTCATCCAATCGTCTTGATGAAGTTCGTCAAGCGTGTCACTTGATTGGATATCACGAACCAAATCATCCTCGGCAATTTCGACTTGGATTGCAGCATCCCAACTGAAATCAGCCCAAGTCTCAGCCAAGGCCATCAAAACGCCCGTGGACTCGATCGGGGTCGACGAATTGGTATTTCGAGTGATCTCTACAGTTGGCTTCCATCGTATTTGGGGCAACATGATTACCAACAAACCAGCAGCGACAATTCCAAGCAACGCTTTTTGCCACAGCGTAGTTGACCTTGCCGGATTCGTTCGCAGCCCTTGTTTGAGTTCCCGTTTGGGCAATTCACAGCTTGCTTCTTCAGGCTCATCCACTGCTGGGCTTAAAACGAAATCTAACATTCGAGCGTTATCCAACGCTTCAACGATTGCATCACGAGCAGTTTGATCTTGTTCAAGCCGGATCTCAAATCGCCGTCTCGTATGAGGGTCCAACTCGTTAGCAACGTAGCAAAATGCCAACCAAGACAAATCACCAGAATCCATCTCCGGCAGTCTCTTCGAGCAATCAGGTTTTTGATTATCGTTATTCATTGGTCTTTATTTAATTGGCGGAGAAGTGGTTCAAGCTTTTTGTAGGCCAATTGAGCCCGTGCGAGCGCGGTTCCAAGTGGAATACCTAACTCAGAGGCGATGTCTTTAAATTTCAGATTTTCGTAAAAGCGTTTTTTCATTACGTCTTGCAAAGCATCGGGCAAACTCTGAAGGGCTGCCTTCACTTGTTCAATGTTTTCTTGCTGAATGACATGGTGCATCGATTGGCTCAACCGGAAGTCATTTCCCTTGTCGGCGCCAGCCGACAAATCTACTTTCCAAGCGATCGATTCAGCGTGTCGCTGATGCACTGCCGCTTTCCGTTTAACTACCATTGCTTCGTTAAAAGCAACTTTGAATAGCCATGATTTGGCGGAGTCCGTTTGCTTGATCATGTGCCCCTTCTCCAGCAATTTTGCAAACGTAATCTGTAACACGTCCGAGGCGGTCGCATGATCCCGGAGAATTCCAATCAAAAAGCTGGTCAACGCCGTTACATGTTGGTCATACAGATTCTGCACCTGTTGCGGAGAAAAGGCTGATTTGGATGAATCCGAATTCAATCAAACACCCTTTTATATACCTACTGATCAGACGACTCGGCCAAACTGATTATTGTCCGAAATCTCAGCAAAACGATAATGCAAAACGCCAAGGTTACCCCTAAACCGATCCCCTTTGTAGACTATCAGTAATTTCATTGGTTTTTCGCTACATTGGCTTCGTTTTGCTACAATCGGCAAACCAGACAAATCGGCTATAATTTATACTCTTCGCCGTCACCACAATCCTCCAACTTAAGTCAGAATATTGTTTGTCGGACCTGTTTTTTCTCGTGAAGCTGCCGTCTCCCCTCGTCGCGCTAAGCACTACGTCGCTCGTTCTGCTTACGCAGGAGGGTTATTGTTACTGATTTGCACCGCTTGGATGATCCTAAATGGTACTCAGGCCGTTCGTAATATCAGTGATATGGCAAACTTTGGAACCTTACTGTTCCAGATCTTAGCGCCGTTGCAGTTGGCATTGATCTTGTTCTTGTCTGCACTTCAAGCTGCCAGTAGCGTGGCCGTTGAAAAAGATCGACAAACCTTGATCTTGTTATTGATGAGTCGCTTGACCAATAGTGAACTGGTACTCGGCAAACTTTTAGCCAGCCTGCTAAACATTGGAGTGATGTTAATTGCAGCGGCTCCGATCTTCATGCTGATCGTGCTATTCGGTGGCACGTCGTTCGCCCAAGTTGGGTGGACGTTCGCCGTCACTGCTTTGACAGCACTGGCAGCAGGTAGCTTGGGTGCGACAGTTGCTTTATGGCGAGAAAAAACTTTTCAAAGCCTTGCATTGGTCGCCATGATTTTAACGGCGTGGCTCGGCTTAGCAGAAGCAGCAGTGTTTTTGAATCTTGATATTGGTGGAATCAATAGCCGGACGTTGGGGTTATCTGCAAACCCCGTTCGCGTCGTCATCGCCGCCAGTAAACCAACCATCGTTACGTCTTGGGCTAACACGGTGCTACCGTTTTTTGGGGTCGCCGCAGCCATCACAGGGGGACTTTGCTCGCTGGCAATCTTGCGGGTCCGACGGTGGAACCCCAGTCGCGATGTGCGGCAAGGACAAACCAACGAAGCCGAAACCGCTCAAGCAGGCATCGATGTCTTCACGGGTAAGCTGTCCAACGAAGACAAAGAGCAAGGCGCCGCAATTGTTGAGCAATCTGAAAAGTTGCGAGCTGGACATGTCGACGATCGATCGCGAGTTAAACAACAACGCAGCCGCCAAGTCTGGGACAACCCCGTGCTGTGGCGAGAGGCAGTGACGTGGGCCTATGGGCGAAAAATTTTATTCATTCGTGGTGCTTATTGGCTGCTGGCCGCCTGTGCTATCTTCGCAATCTATTCAATGATCTCTTCAGGGCAAGCAACTCAGGTAAACTTCGATGATTCCGTGGGCGTGCCACTGATCGGACAGGTAATGATTCCTTTAATGGTTGTTAGCTTGATGATGATCAATGCCTTGGCGGTTACTTCGATCACGACCGAGCGAGATGGGCGAGCACTAGACCTGCTGATGGTGACGGATATTTCGCCAAAAGAATTTTTGTTTGGCAAGATTGCGGGTGTGTCAATCATCGCTGCCGATATGGCTTTGATTCCGATCGCAGTTTGTTGCTACCTTTGGTTTAGTGACATGCTGAGCACCGAAAATTTTATCTACTTGGTAATTGGATCGGTGGTGATGTTGCTGTTTGCGACCACTCTTGGTATCCATTGTGGCATGTCCTACAGTCGTAGCCGCCAAGCGATCGCAGTTAGCCTAGGCACGCTGTTCTTTTTATTCTTAGGCGTCGTGACAGTCATCGTCATGATGATTTCGTTTCAAGGAAACGCTACGGCTCAACTGGCGCCATTTTTGGCTTGTATCATTGGGGGTTCAATTGGCCTGTATCTATCGCTGGGTTATAACGTCCCTTCGTCTGCGTTGGTGGTGGCCTGTGCGATGCTGCCGCTGGCTATGTTTTATTCAATCACAAGCCTGTTGATGCAAGATTACTTAACCGTACTATTGGTCATTGGTACAACGTTTGGCTTTACGACAATGGCGATGATGATTCCGCGACTGAGTGATTTTTTAGTTTCAACCGGTCGGTCGGCATCGACCAGTAGCGACTAGCCAGTCAATTGATCCACTGTGACTTGCACTGCAAACGTTGGTTTGAGTAAGGTACGACAATAAAAATGATTGATTTCTTTGGCATGGGCGTTACGCTGCTGACATGAATGAACTGCTGACGCTGCTTCCGTGGCTGATCACGATGACAATCCTGATCGTTTGCTCGGCATTCTTTTCTGCCAGCGAAGCGGCGCTGTTTTACTTGCAGCCCCGCGAACGCCGTGAAATGAAGCGTTCTGGATTAGCGGGTGAAAAGAGTACTTTAGCGTTGTTGGCTGACCCAGATCGCTTGCTATCAGCAGTGCTGTTTTGGAATTTAGTCATCAACGTGGCTTACTTTACGATCAGTTCAATCGTCGCAATTCGAATAGAGAAAATGCCCTCGTTAGGATCGACGGGCGCCTGGCTGTTTGCTTTAACGACATTGCTGCTGATCATCTTTTTTAGCGAGATGCTACCTAAAACGCTTGCTGTACTTAAGCCACGAATGATAGCTCGGTTGCTCGGTATTCCACTGGCGATGGCTGTTCGTGTGGTGGATCCGCTAATGCCATTTTTGCAATCCACCAATACGATTTCTCGCCGCCTCCTGTGGCCGGGATTTAAAGCGGAACCTACGATGGCGGTAACGGATTTAGAGCGAGCCATTGAGTTGTCCGGAACCGATACGGCAGTGATCAAGCAAGAACAAGCGGTGCTTCAAAATATCGTGCAACTGTCGACAATACGCGTCGAAGAGTGGATGCGGCCGCGAACCCAGTTTGAATCCTTTCAGCCGCCGGTCGCCTTAAAAGACCTCGCCGGCGAGATCCCCAAAAGCGGCTATTTATTGGTAACCGAATCCGACGGTGGCGACATTGCACGGGCCATTCGCTTGGACAATCAATTTCATTTGAACGACCACAATATCGACCGCTCAGCCGAACCCGTATTATATCTGCCGTGGTGCGCTACCGTCGCTGATGCACTGGAGAAAATGTCTCAGTACGACCGTGAAGTCAATGTAGTGGTCAACGAATTCGGTGAAACGATAGGCATTTTGACGATTGAAGATATTCTCGAAACAGTATTCGCCTACAACCCCTCCCGGACGGCTCGACTGTTGGATCGCCCAGCCATCGAACAAATCGAAGACGGAATATGGCAGGTGGCCGGGATCATGGGCATGCGTCAACTGGCAAAACGATTGGACGTGGAGATTCCGACACCGTCGAGTGTCACAGTACGCGGTATCATTCAAGAATCACTTCAACGATTGGCAGAATCAGGGGACCAATGCCAATGGGGGCCGTTTCTACTTGACGTGATCGAAGTGGCGCAGCGAGGTGTGATGCTGGTGCAGGTTAAGTTGATTGACCAGGAGAACCAGCAATGATTGCATTGATCTGGACGCTTGCGCTGTTGCTACTAGGAATTGCCTTGAGCGGTTTTTTTAGCGGCAGCGAGACTGGTTTTTATCGCGCTAGCCGAGTACGAATTGTGATTGCCAGCCTGGACGGTGATCGCATGTCCAAGGCTCTGGTGAAGCTAATCAACAACCCAGCGTTGTTCGTCGCGACCACGCTAATCGGCAACAACGTAGCGAACTATATAACTAGCCTAGCGATTGTTTTGCTGGCTCGTGAAACGCAAACCTCTGGTGTCGGTGAAATGCTGGCTCCCATCTTGTTGTCGCCTCTGCTGTTCGTTTACGGCGAATTGCTTCCAAAGAACCTATTTTATCAAGCGCCCAACTTCTTACTGCGATTGGCAGCACCACTGTTTCTTTTCTTTACGTTTATCTTTTGGCCTGCGGCGGCAGTGCTGTGGGCGTTAAGCTGGATATTGGGGTGGTTGCTGGGACAGTCGCCAGAAAAAATCCGTCTTACCCTCGCACGCAAAGAGCTTCAGGAAGTTTTTGAAGAGGGACTGGAAGCTGGAATCCTTCATCCAACTCAGCGGCACCTCGCCCAGAGATTTTCCTTGTTCGCTGCACGGCCCGTTGGAGAATTTCACCAACCGCTGACTCGCTGTCCTTCGGTAAATCGAAATGCAACCAACGAAATGATCAAAAAACTAGCTCGCAACAAGAACTTGGCCGACGTACCCGTTTTTGAAAAAACAAAAACCAACGTTGTTGGATATGTACGAACACTCGATTTTTTAATCGATGGCACGAAACAATGTGCCAACGACGGGCTTCGCGAACTGCGCTGCGTCAAAACCACCGAACTGGCTGGCGAAGTAATCCTTCAAATGCAAGCCAACCGCGAGACGTTATTGCTGGTGGTTGACCGCTTCGACCGAAAATTAGGATTACTATCGATTGACCAACTGACCGACCCGTTGCTTAACGGTCCCTTGGTTTCCTTGAAACGCTAAATTCTTTTTTGGCAGCGATTCTAACCCGGTGGCCAAGTCATCTGCCTGCCTGCCAGTACGTGCAGATGTAAATGGTCGACCGATTGCCCGCCATGTTTACCAATGTTGGCCACGACTCGGTAACCTGAATCGTCGACGCCTAGCGCTTTTGCTACTTTACCGACTGCCAATAGCAACCGACCTGCCAATTCAACGTCAGACTCTTCTAATCCTGCAACATTAACGACCTCTTTTTTGGGAATCACCAATACGTGCGTTGGAGCTTGAGCTTGAATATCTCGAAACGCCAAACACCACTCGTCTTCGTAAAGAATGTCTGCCGGAAGCTCCCCGTCAATAATTTTTTTAAAAACTGTTTTTTCCATTTTTTACCACCGGTTCCACATAAGTCATTGAGGTCAAAGAATCACTAACGTTTGGCACCAAAAAAACCAACCTTGACGCCTCGTTCTTTCAAATATTTCGTCGCACGGGAATTGGCGTTGAACATCACGATCAACCCAATCAACGGAGCAGGCAGAATTGCCCCAATCGCGTACACGTAACGTGACTCCGGGAAAAGTACGATTCCGATTCGCAGAATCGCCAACGCACCGACGATTCCTGCAGCCAACATCGCCAGTAGCCCGAGTAGCAGCACTACAAAGAACATTGCATTAACCTCCGGTTTCTCGGTCGTTCCACCAAGAAATGCGCTGGCTCCAACTAGGATCGGCATTGAACATAGGTAACCGATCATGCCATAGATCAACAGTTTTTGTCCCGTGATCACATCCATCATGCCGCGTTTCTTCCGAGGCTTTTTGGTTGATGGTTGACTAGGACTATTGGAGCTAAGAGGGGAGTTAGACATGCTGAGCTTAAAGGCAGTTGCGAACAAAGAAAAGGACCAACGGGCGGCACGAGTATAAACGACTGGGTTACGAAGTGAAGATGAGGGCCTTCTCGGTTAACTCCACTTTATTTGCACGAGAGACTTTGGCTGTATCTTTCGATCCGTGTATTTTTTTTAACCGCGGATGGATGCAAAACAACATGAATTCAAATACAGCTTTTCATTAGCGTTTATCCCAGGTTCTTTTAGTTTGTATTTTACCGTCTTGAAAACGAAACCAACATCCAACCTACCGCAACAATCCAGCTAATCACGCTAACGCTGGCCGCCCACCAAAACCATGTAGGGCGGTAATCCAATTTCACTTCGTAGCGCCCCGCTAGATCCGGTAACTGAACTTGTAACAAATCGCGGTCAGAAGCCTTCACTGGAACCGAATTGAAATCCGAATCAGGCAACCGGTCAACAAAGCGAATTTGAACTTGCCAACCATCGTCAAATAAAACTGGCAGCTCCATCCATTCATCAGCCAGCCGACGATGCACCAGCAACTGGAAACGAGTCTCGTTCCAATCCCAATGTTCGTTTTCAATCGTGACGTCGGGATTTTCGAAGACCAGCAAGGTCGTTTGGCCAGCATGCAGCGCTGCGTCAACTGACAGACTTAGGTCCGTCATGCGCAGGTCATCGCGTTCTCCCTGAATCGCATGTAACGTTTCCATCTCCTCTCCGTATTCGTCCAGCAAAACCGCGGGGTCCGTCCACCAGTTTTTGTCTGACCAAAAAATCAATTTTACGTCAGCCAAATACGCTTCTATGAACCGCTGGTACGCCTGAGGCCAAATCGAATGAAAACTCCCGACCAAGCGAACTTTTTGGTTCAGATGATGCTTCGCCTGCAAAGTCTGTCGCTGCCAATCAGCAATTTCCGCCAACCGATTTGATGACACGTTCGATTCAAACTCTAATGGCACGTACCCTGCGGCAAACAGTTTTTTGCTCGCCTGTTCGCTATCTCCACCAAGCGACGCCAGTTCGGTTGCCAGTAATAGTTCTCGCTGATACACCGACGCAGGGATTTCAGCCAGTAGCCAGCGGTTGGCAATGACCAAATCCAACGCGGTCAACAAGGCCAAGCACCACACCGCGACATCGTTTTTCATACGGGAAGTCCGACAGCTTGAGCGTTGGTCATGCTTAAGAACGCCCCACTGACAAGCCAACCAAATCAAGCCACTCAAAACAACTAGGTGAGTCAATGCGAAAAAAACATGCGAGATCGCTTGATTAGTTTGAAAGGGACCAAACATAGTTATCGCGTTGACCGAATCACCTGGCAATTGCTTGATCGCGGTGATTCCCCAGATATAAAACAACCCGATCACCGCAATGGCAATAACGCCTGTCATCGCTGATTTCACCTCCAACCGGCGCAACAAGTGCCCTCGTCCAACCGCCCGGCCAGACAGCAAACAGAACGCCAAACTGACGACAACAAACAGTTTGGCGGGATAACGAAAGGCAAAATACTTCGGCAACAAAACGCTCATCAACCAATAAACGCCTCCCACGGGTGCCGCCCACTGATCCGCGTGCCTCGGAACTCCGTCCAGTTCGTGAAACAACCACATCAACCCATACCAGCCAAACGATCCAAGTAAAAACACCAGTAAGATCCAGCTGAGCCAAACGTTCGTTTTGTTTCGTCCCCAAAATCGAATTTGCCCAATAGCCAACAGCAAAGTCGTCAGGCCGATGTACAGCGAGGGGTACCACATTCGATCCCCTGCAGGCAAGCAATCGAACCAGCGAGCATTCGTAGGAAACGGTTTGCCACTAACATTGGGAGCGATCATTTCAATCAGCGACCAAGGCGGCAGACTAAATTGATATTGCCCGACGATTACGTCGGTGGTGGTCAGCAACGCATTGAATGATTTTTTTTTACCAGTTTCGTCTTGCTGAAACGTCGAATACAAGTTGACCGCATGAGCCTGTTCGGCGCGTTCACTACGAGCCGCCAATTGTGCAGTTGGCCACAATTGAATCACAGCCATCAACGTGGTTGCCACGACCAAGGACAACAAGCAAACGATTTGCCGGCCACAGCTTTGCAATCTTTGTTTTGAGTTCGGACTACGTTTGATCAATCCGATCGCTGCCGAGAACCCACAACACGCAACCGAAACCGCCGCAATCAATCCAACGTGATACACCATCTGCGGATCACCGCCCAAAATCATCATCGCGCAAGCAATCGCGGCTAGCAGTGCCCACGCGATGCGATGTGTGTTCAAAAAACACCAAACACCCAAGATCGCAATCGGTAGCCAACTGGCTGAAACTAGATAGATCACATTCGTCGCCTGGAACACAACGGGTGCTCCGAACGCAAACGCGATTGCAGCGATGGTTGCCCCCGGTCGCTGACAACGCATCTTCCGAGCCAACCAATAGGTACTCACCGCAGCCAGCAACACATGCAGCCCCAAGTAGATCCCGTAACGACTGGGGTAACTCAAAAACCGAGCCACAAAGATTGCCTTACCGGGATAGAAAACACTGGAGGTTCCATCGGCAACAAGCGGCATACCGAAGTTGCAAAACGGATTCCACAAAGGCACTTTCCCTTCAGCCCATGCAGCGTCGATGGCCTCGAACATTGGAAAATACAAACTGGCCGAGTCACGAAACCCGACGACAGTTTGCCCGCACATCATCGGTCCGCAAAACCATAGCCAGACAAATCCGATCGCCAACCACGGCAACCAGCATCGAACCTCGAACCTCGTATTCGGTCCTGATCGTGAGTGTTTTGTCTGTTTGGCCATCGTGGCAATATGTTAAAGCAAACAGCTCGTTTTAGAAGCTACTTCGACAAATCGGGGTCTATTCTATTTAAGAAACTTGTTCATCATTGCCGCTCCCTCGATTAGCTGGATTCACGCAAAGTACACTATGAAAGTCCCAAATCAATTGTAGTTAGCTGTTAAAATTTCGCTTAAACTAAAAAACGACAAACAGATTCAATTTTACTGTTAGCTTAAGAATCGAGCGCGGAATGAACGTTGGCGGAGTTATTGTTGGGACGATTGCAGCTGTATTCGGCGCCGTAGTGTGGGCTGCCATCTTCTACTATGGAAACATGGAAATCGGATATCTCGCATGGGGAATTGGCTTGCTAGTAGGACTAGGAGTTTCAGCTGGCTCCCGCTCGGGTGGTATTGGAGCTGCGGCAATTGCCATCATCTTAACTGTGCTGTCGATTCTGAGCGGTAAGTATGCTGCGGTGCATCTGGCGATCGACAATATCATTAATAAAACCGTTGCTGAAATTCAGTTCGATGACAATTCCATTATGATGGATCTTGCTGAAAAAGCAGTCGTTGATGCAGAGGCTGCTGGAGAGACGCTCGAGTTTCGAAACGGTACAAATACCGATGACGCGGCGCGCCTTGAAGACTACCCCGAAACGATTCTCAAGCAGGTCATCGAAGAATTCGCCAGCATGACCGAACAAGAAAAGCAGAAATCCAAAGACTCATTAGAAAAATCATTTCATACCAACATCGCTGAAGCGAAAACCATGTTGATTCAAGAGGGTTTTATGGCGTCGTTCAGTCCTTTTGACATCTTGTTTTTCATTTTAGGAATTTTCACTGCCGGAAAAGTAGCGTTGTCTGACGTAGTTGACTTAATCGATGAATAACGCTGTCACCGAACAAGCCAATCAACCATTGCCGCCTGAAAGATTTTGGTAAACTCTAACATACCTGATGGCAAAGATTTTCAAGGACACATGATTTCTGAAGGAACACCGATATGACTTGGTTGATTGGCTTGGGCATTGTTGCCACCATTGTGATTGCCGTGGCGATCTATGACCTACTTCAAACTCGCGACCCAATCTTGCGAAACTACCCAGTAGTTGGACACGGCCGACACTTCCTTGAAGAACTTGGGCCGAAGCTGCGGCAGTACATCGTCGCCAACAACAACGAAGAACGTCCTTTTAACCGTGACCAGCGTGACTGGATCTATCGCTCGGCAGACAAAGCCAATAACTACTTCGGATTTGGCACCGACAATGATTTGGAAAATGCCAACGGCTACTTGGTCATCAAACAGGCAACGTTTCCAATTTTGGATCCTCAACCAGAGGACCCCGGATACGACCCAGGTTACTCGATCCCCTGCGCAAAGGTGCTCGGTCAATCGCGCAATCGCAAGAAAGCTTTTCGCCCAAACTCAATCATCAATATTTCGGCAATGAGCTATGGCTCCTTAAGTGCTGCGGCGGTCGAGGCCATCAATCGTGGCTGTAAGATTTCTGGCTGCTTGCATAACACAGGCGAAGGTGGAGTCTCGCAGTATCACGATCATGGAGCAGGACTGATCTGGCAGCTTGGCACCGGTTATTATGGGGCTCGCTTGGAAAACGGGCGCTTCAATGAATCCTTGTTCGCTGAAACTTGCGAGAAGTTTGACATCCGAGCGGTGGAAGTCAAACTATCCCAAGGCGCGAAGCCAGGGCGAGGCGGGGTGCTACCTTCGAAAAAGATCACCGCCGAGATCTCCAAAATACGCAGCGTACCAATGGGCAAAGACTGCCTCAGCCCGGCGGGGCACGTTGAGTTTTCTAACGCCGATGAGTTGCTGGATTTTGTCGAACGTCTGGCGGAGGTAAGCGGCGGGACGCCAATCGGTATTAAGTCCGCCGTTGGCCAAATGGATTTCTGGACTGAGTTGGCGCAGCTGATGGAATCAGGCCAGCGAGGTGTCGATTTTATTGCCGTTGATGGTGGCGAAGGCGGTACCGGTGCGGCACCACTGACATTTTCAGATCATGTTTCGCTGCCATTTAAACTAGGATTCAATCGTGTCTATCATGAATTTTCTGAAAAGAACCTGCATGAAAAAGTTGTCTTCATGGGCAGTGGAAAACTGGGATTCCCCGAAGAAGCGTTGTTGGCGATGGCGATGGGTGCAGACATGATTTGTATTGCCCGCGAAGCCATGCTGGCAATTGGGTGCATTCAGGCGCAGATCTGCCAAACTGGAAAATGCCCAACTGGCGTGGCCACCCAAAATAAGTGGCTGATGCGAGGCTTGGACCCGACTGATAAATCCGCTCGGCTAGCGAACTACATTACCACACTTCGTAAAGAAATTTTGCAATTGTGCTGGGCTTGCGGGCATCGCCATCCAGCAATGATTACGATTGACACCCTAGAAATGCTACAAGAAGGGTTCAGCAGCATTTCGGTGCAAGAGTGTTTTGGCTTAACCAGTGCACCACCGCCACCTTCGGCCGATGACCTGCAGGCCATCGAGAAAATTATGTGCGGGCAAAGATAGTGACCGCTAAAACTCGCGGCTGGTCGAAAGCGGATCTGGCTTCACTTGCTGGTCGAACAGATCATCCAGCTGGGTTTGCACAACTCGAATCATCAACAAACGATGCAGCGGCTTCGGCTTTTCACGAGTGGCTTGATGTAAACTAACGCCCATCGATTCGGTTAACGACTGACTGATTTCGTCAATGTCCAGCTTGCCAACAATCGAATCAAACTTACTTTCATCGATACTCAATTCCGGTAGGCGATCTTGTTCAACGTCCGGTTCAATTTTAGATTCAGCGCCCAAAGTTGCTTGAGCTAACAACTGGTCGGCCGCTGCGGTCAAGCTATCATCCTGACTGGGCTCAATCTCTCCAAAAAAGAGATGCCCCAACTGAGTCACTTCAGCGGTCGGCCCGATCACCAACGTCTCACCTGGTCGCAACAATACGTCAAATTCGAGCGGCTCTAAAACAGCGACCGTTTGCCGCTGATCAAATTTGAATCCACTGGCCGTTGCTCCATAACGCTGGGTGACGTCGCCGTGATGTATTTGTGGTTGAACGATTACACCAACTGATCCATCACCATGGGGATAAGTTCGAATGCTAAACACACCTCGTACGTTGCTGGACGACTCCGTAGTCGAGGCTGTCTGGCTATCTAGCGGTCCTTGTTCGAGTGATGGCGGAGTTTCAATGGTCCAGCTAAGTGAAGGGTGCGCCATCGAAACTGGAATTGGACGCGGCTGGCCTTGGCGAACTGAAATTCGGTCGTGAACCAGCATTCGGTCAGTCGCTTTTAAGTGACCTCGCAAATAAAGCTGTCTTTGAAACCCATCCAACTCTTCAAGCACGACCTGTCGTGGATTGACCAAGTCCTCAAAATCCGATGGAGGCCGCTGGGACATAACAGCGGCTTTCAGACCATGCTTGTCCAATCGTTGGCGGGCCTCTAACGACAATTCTTGTTGGTCCAAGTCACGCCAAAAACGTTTGACCACATCCGTTTGACTTGTGTCTATTTGAGCAATGCCGATCTCTAAACCGACGGCGTCCGGTGCCAAACGACTGCTCGGGAGCGTTGGTGGTTGGTAACCCGTTTGTGACTGACGAAGCGGTTCACAGCCGCATGTAACAGACAGCAACACACAACAAAGCGCCCCAAAATACCTGAAGGTTTGCAGAGAGATCGATTTCGACGTGTTTGTATTTCGCATGCTCACAATCGTTAGCTAGCAAAAAAAGCGACATCGATGCAATGCCAACCGCGGTTCCCCAACTTTTGCCAGCTCCCGAGTTGCAAGCACTAATTGCTGCCATTACTAGGTGTTGCCAACATCCGTTGCTATTTCACACTGGGCAACCGTTTTCGTAGATCTGGAATGATCGCCTCAGGGACGAATTTGCTTAGCTGTTGGTCGTCCGCCAGTGGAGTGATCTGTTTGATCAAAGAACTCGAAACATGCGCGAAGTCTCCGTCGGCCATCAGAAACACCGTTTCTAAATCAGCATTCAATTGTCGGTTGGCCATCATCATCGTGAACTCAGCCGCTATATCCGTTAGCGGTCGCACTCCACGCAACATGACTTGGGCACCGCAACTGCGAACGAAATCGACAGCCAGCCCTTCGAAGGTTTTAACTTCAACATTGTCTAAATGCTGGACCACTCGCTGGACCAGTTCCAGTCGCTCAGCCGATTGAAACAGCCCTTGCTTTTCGCTGTTGATACCGATTCCAATAATCAAACGGTCGACCAAACGGCTGCCGCGCTCAATCACATTTAAGTGGCCAAGGGTAACAGGGTCAAAAGATCCAGTGTATACGGCAGCTCTCATTGTAAGATGCTCTATATGGAAGGGTGCAAGTGCGATCAAATCGTTGAAAAGTGATCGCTGGGAAGAATAATTTTTAAGTTTTCTGGACCGCTAGTTAGTGGTAATTTAACTGCAAAAGCAATATAAGCGGAAAATACCGATCATCGGTGAACCAGAATCCACTCCAATGTCGATAGTGAAGCAAGATGGCCAGTCAGCCATCGTGACATCGCTCAATGCCGAATTATACTATTTGGCGACTGGTTGCGGGTACTACACGTGTCTTCTTCAACCTATTGTATATTTCGACTTCAACTTCAAATAGGCAAGCAACCCGAATCGGATTGCTGAAAATTTAGGGATTACAACTGTGCAAAAAGGGCTCTGTTACGTCGCACTAACGATCTCAGTCGTCGTTTTTATATTTTTTCTTTTAGACTTACTACTGGGGATGGCCGGAATGCAACAAACAGCCCCCTTTAAGTATGCAAGCCTGCTCACAGATGCTGTGTTTCTGATTTCATCATTGACTATAGGAGCGCTGAGTTTCTTGACCCTCCGTCAACAGGTCTAGCAGACAATGCGAGTTTTGCGCTGGTCTTTGCGGTAGCCGCAAACCTTTAAATTTGCGTGGGTCGCCTTTCTTTAACCAGCCATCCTTATTGTCAGAGCATTTGGTACAATATTCGGAGTTAACGTTTGTGGCTCGTGACCAATGTCGCAAGTCATTGTTGGCACGCTAGACAAATCATAGCATCGAAATGAGCAAGTCATGGATCCAGTCAAACTGGCGAAACAAGTCGAGCCTTCGCGCGCTTCTTCCTCCAAGATTTGCCGCCGCCAAGCAACTCGTCTATTAGTTGGCGGCGCGGCGTTGATGGCACTAACAAAAAACGGTCAAGCTTCGATCGTTACTCCCCCAGCACCCCCGCTGGATAAAGATCGCTGGACCGCTGTAACCAATAAAGGACTCAACTGGCTTGCTAAGCAGCAGTCACGTTCGGGAGGTTGGGCCAACAAAACTCATCCTGTCGCGATCACCGCTTTGTCAGGCGTAGCTTTGATTGCCTCGGGATCGACCACTACCCAAGGGCCTTACGCCAAACAAATTCGCTCGACAGTCGATTACTTGCTCTCCAAGACTCAAGCCAACGGTTTGATTGGTGACCCAATACGTGACCATCGTTACACCTACGGCCACGGTTTCGCCATGCTTTTTTTGTCCCAAGTGCTGGGTGAGGAAGAAGATATTGATCGCCGCACGGAATTGATCGGGGCGCTCAAGCGAGCGGTTGACTTTAGCGTGGGAGCTCAAACCAAAGCCGGTGGCTGGGGATACGTTAGCTCTAAGAACAGTTCGTTTGACGAAGGTTCAACCACGATCACTCAAGTACAGGGCTTGCGCGGTTGCCGTAATGCTGGATTGACGGTCCCTAAAAAAGTAATTGAATCAGCTATCAAGTACATCTACGATTGTCAGAATGGCGATGGTGGCATTTCTTACAGCGTCAAATCTCGTGGCTCCTCGCGCCCCGCAATCACAGCCGCTGCACTGGCCGCGCTTTACAACGCTGGTGACTACAAGAGCGAAAAAATTCCGCCCATGTGGAACTACTGTAAATCTCACATGCACAACATATCTAAAACTAGTACTGGGCATTGGCACTACACCTATTTGTACTATTCTCAAGTCGTGTATCGGCAGGGCTCAACGGTATGGAAGCCCTTCCGAGACAAACTCTACAAACAGCTGGCCAACGAACAAATGGCCAGCGGAGCATGGCAAGGTACGTCTGTAGGCGAAATTTACACAACTGCCGTCAATTTGACCATTTTGCAATTGGACAACGGCTTTCTGCCGATCTACCAACGGTAGCCAGCGGGTAGTTTTCGGTCAGACAGTCACTGGCTATCCAAATGCGGACTTCATTTTCGCCACAACGTCTTAAACGCGGGCACCTACTCTGGCAACTCATTTCGCGTTAGGATTCTGGCTGAATCGAACCTGCATTTTGCCAAGGAATCTGAGATGGAGCTCGACTGGAATCAATTGATTTGCGACCAGCGTTTCTTCGCGTCACCAAAACCCGAACTCGCACCCAAAAAAACGGATACAACCACTCAAGGTCGGTCCGCGTTTGAATTGGATTACGATCGAGTAATCTACTCTAAAGCGTTTCGTCGCTTGGCCAAAAAAACGCAAGTTCACCCGATGGAGATGAACGCGCACATTCACAACCGCCTCACCCACTCGTTGGAAGTCGCCAGTCTCGGTCGCTCGTTTGCTCGGCGCTTGGCGGAATTTCTGCACCAACGAAACGAGTTACCTTGTCGTTGTGATGGCGATTGCCAACAAGCCAACCGGCAATGCCCGCAAACCACCGACGACTTAACCCACTCATTGATGGCCGCTTGTTTAGTCCATGACATCGGCAACCCTCCGTTTGGTCACGCTGGCGA
>CAZHCH010000024.1:0-12460 GCA_964530985.1 uncultured Pirellulaceae bacterium
CTCCAACCCTCGGTTCCGAAGACCGATGCTCTATCCAATTGAGCCACGGGTGCATCCGATGTGATTGGCTTTGTTTGACAATCGCTTGCCTCGCTAAAACGCCGCTCACTTCGATTGCTAAAAGATACGCACTTTTCGTTTCGTTTCAACTCCTAGCAAGCTTAATTTCTAATTTTCACCGATCCCAATCAGCACCCAACTTCCGGTCTACAACGTTTGCTTGGGTTCCTTTTATTCTAAGCCTGCCTGCCGCCACTAAGCTGACAAGTCCTCTTGGCTGATAGCCTTTCCTTTGTCCTGTTTCCTTCCTGCTTAACCGCCAGCTTCAGGAACGATCGGAAAAACTGAACTAAACTACGGATTTGCGTTATCGTGACACTTATTCAACGGATTGTCTAAAATGTCAGATTTGACAATAAAAACGTTCTAATAGGACTCTCTATGTCCCGTAAAATCGTTTTTTGCAGACCTGAAACAACAAATATCGATCAATGGCCTGTAAATGTGCTACTATTGAAGAACACGTTCAGCCCGCTTGCCTTGCTAACACCATGATTTCCTAACTTCTAACCGACGCCCATGTCTTCAATCACCCTTAGAGTACTCGACGGCACCGACCGCGGAAAAGTATTTGATTCGGTGGAAGCCCCCATCACGATTGGGCGGGAGGAAGGCAACACGATCCAACTGAACGACGAACGGGTCAGCCGATTCCACCTTCGAATTCAGAAAGACTATGACGACTTGGTCCTGACAGATTTAGAAAGTACCAACGGGTCAAAGGTCAACAATGAAGACGTGCAGCTGAAAATCATTCGGCACGGCGATTTGATTTCCATTGGCCGCAGCACGCTTCTGTTCGGCACTCGTAAAGAAATCAACGAAGGTCTAGAGGACATGCTTTCGTCCGACAACCAACAACTTTCTCAAGTAGGATCGGACGAGAAAAGCGATGTCGCGATTGCCAGCAAGAACTGGCAGAAAGATTCACGTCTGTTACTAACCGACACCCCGCCGCGTTTACCGGATCGACTCTCGCCTGGTCAGGCAGCACAGCTAGCTGAAGTGCTTGAATTCTTACATGCTCACACACGGCGATCTGTTTTAGATTCTAAAGTCGACCAAGGAAACAAACTAGTCACGACGCCGGTGGATATATGGCAACGCTTAATCGACACACACGCGCACCTATCAGAGTATTTACGTAAGATAAGCGATCCGAATGACTAGGCTAGGTTTCGAAAGTCCCCTTTCGTTCATTGTTGCTATCGCCAAACTTGCAAATCTGGTAAGTCATTGTCAACCAAACCGCATTCCTTAGCCAACTGCGACAACTTCGCAAGTGCCTTGGCTCCTTCGGTTCCCAAATCCACCGTCCACTGGTTAACGTACAGATCGACGTGGCCAAACAGCACGGCGTCATCAAGTTCCTGAGCATGTTCGCGCATCGTGACCAGTGTTTGTTCGCGATTAGCCAAACCGTATTCGATCGACTGACGCACAAGTCGTTGCACGGCGGCAACGGTTTCGCGAGGCTGATTTCGTCGCGCTAAGATCCCGCCCAGCGGCAAAGGGCAGTTTGTCCGCTGCTCCCACAGGTCACCGAGATCCGCAACTTTGGCTAGCCCCTGTTGTTCCCATGTGAAGCGGCCTTCATGGATGCAAACGCCGAAGTCTGCGGTCCCCGTTTGCAACGCGGGCATAATCTCAGAAAACAAAGCCTGTTTAACGACCGAGCGATCTTGCTGAATCGCTTGGTGGTAAAACATCTGAAACAGCATGTTGGCGGTCGTGTGCAGTCCCGGGCAAAGCGTGATAGCAGCCGGCGTACTAGGGCTAGTCGACTTGATGGTCTTGCCGGGACCGGCGCCACCAATCGGCCAAAGGTCTGGGCTCGTGTTTTCTTTAGCTGCCAACAGCAATGGCCCGACACCAAACCCCAACGCGGACCCCGAGGGCAGCACCAGCGTCTGGTCCGCCAACAGGGCTGCGGCGTGAAAGCTGGCTTTGGCAAAATCAAAACGGCCGGCAAACAAACCATCGTTCAACTGCTGAATATCTAGCAACTCCACTTCGACATCAAGACCACCGAAGTCGATCTTTTGCTTCAGAATCGCATGAAAAGCAAAAGTGTCATTGGGACAAGTCGAAATCGCCAAACGAATCCGGCGATCAGACGGATTCGCTTCAAATGTTGGGTGCGAGGGAGGCTGAATCATAACGTGGCGTTGGTTTTGCGGATTTCCATGTCGTTTCAAAGTAACCAGTCAAACAATTTTAAGCGAATTGAAACGACTTTTAGATTCTATCTTAGCAGACGACGTTGGTTTGAATGAAGTGATCGCCTATGATTTACATCCATCAATCTCAAACGGTAGCAAATCATGATCGAACTTTACCCGTTCAGCTCAAACCCATTTACACCCTGTGTTGTCAAGCGTTGGATGTTTTCTGCCCTAGTTTTCGTGCTCTACAGTAGTGTGACAACAGCGTCTCTGCTGGCCCAACCGGGGATCAACACTGTGCCCCCCGTACCCCAACAAGTAGAGGGATCATCGAACAAAGCTGAGGAATCGTCGGATAAAAGCGAACCAATGCCCTTTGATGGCGCCAAAGCATGGAGGCATCTACAAGCTGTCTGCAGCATCGGCCCGCGGATCAGCACTTCTCCCGGCATGAAGCAGCAGCAACAATACCTTGAGAAGCACTTCGAAACCACCGGCGGCGAATTGCTGACGCAAGAGTTTATTACCCAGAGCCCCGTCAATGGTATCCGGGTGCCGTTGCAAAACATAATGGTTCGCTACAACACTGACCGAAAACGCCGCTTATTAATCTGCTGCCACTACGACACGCGGCCCTTTCCCGATCAAGACAGACGCAATCCAAGAGGTGCCTTCATCGGTGCCAATGATGGCGGTAGTGGCGTCGCGTTACTGTGTGAACTAGGCAGGCATCTAGCGGACATGAAAGGTCCTTGGGGAGTCGATTTAATATTCTTCGACGGTGAAGAGTTTGTAATTAATCGACAGCATCCCATGTTTTTGGGCTCCACTCACTTTGCCAAGAAATATGCCGCCGGGGAGATACCGTGGAAATATGAATACGGAGTTTTGGTCGATATGGTGGCGGACAAAGACCTACAAATTTATTTTGAAAAAAACAGCTTGGCTCGGGGACCTGATCGATTAACTCGTAGCATTTGGGGCACTGCGCAACGTTTGGGGGTTCAAGAATTTGTGCCCAAGCCAAGGCACATTATCAAAGACGATCACCTTCCTTTGAATAACATTGCTAGAATACCGACCTGCGACATCATCGATTTTGACTATCCGAATCCGCGGGCTGGAAACGTCTTTTGGCATACAACGAACGACAACATTCAAAATTGCTCCCAAGATTCCCTAAACAAAGTCGGATCCGTTGTACTGGCTTGGATTAGAGAAATGCAAGCGATGCACAATACCCCCGAGCAACAACAGTAGCCTGTTCAGGCCAATATTCCACTTCTTGCTTGAAAGAAAACATGCCAGAACCTTTGATCGCCCCTCCAGCCATTGGTGCAGGTCAGTGGATCGTCGCTCAATCCGATTTTAAAATGATCCTGTTGCTAACTGGATTGGCAGTACTGACCGTTGGGCTGTGGCTTGTCTGGCACCACCGCGAGCAATTCCGTCACTTATCGAAGCGACTAAAACAAGATTCCCCTAATTATCGGTTCGAGCATCGAAAGCACCAACGACGGACTATCGTGGGAGGCTTGGTGTCGAGTTGCGGAATTGTGTTAGCCGGTTTTTACTGGGTGCAAGAAGGAGTCGCCTTTGCTATCCTACTGGCGTTGCTGTTGCTACTAACAATCAGCATCAACATTCTGGCAGTTCTGGATATGGTTTCGATCGGGATCAAACACAGCATCGAGCAACTTGCCGAACCTGACACCGAAACCGACCAAGCGATTGCTGCTGCGATCGCCAAACATCACGACGCAAATCAAAACACAAACGCCTCGACAGACGATACCTTGTAGCAGCAAACCAAGACGAACGATCATACAATCGTCACGACGGCTTCGTAAATCAACATCCAAATATACTTACTACACAACCTCTTGATTAAACCTCCCAACCACCAGAAATAAAACATGTCTTCCGAATCGCCTCTCGCTGCACAACGCCTATACAACGACCCACGAGTCGCCGAAGCCAAACAGTTACTCTTGGCTGCGGTGGCTGACCACCAAAAAGATTTAGCCGAAGTTCGCGAACCTAACCCCGCGTTAGCTGAGGCCTACGAGCAACTATTGGAGCAATTTGGCCAACACCGCGGTGCCAGGACTTTTTTTCCGTACCTAGGCAGTGGTATTGGCAACGGCAGCTACGTCGAACTTGCTGATGGTAGTGTCAAGCTGGACATGATCACGGGCATTGGGGTGCATGGTTTTGGCCACAGCCATCCGGTTTTGGTCAACGCCGGAATCGATGCCGCAATCAGCGACACGGTGATGCAAGGAAACCTGCAACAAAACACTAACAGTTGCGATCTATCCAAACTACTCGTTGACACCGCCTGCGAAACGGGCGCGGAGTTAAAGCATTGCTTCTTGAGCACCAGCGGCGCGATGGCAAACGAAAACTCGTTAAAACTGGCTTTCCAACACAACCAACCCGCCAACCGAGTCGTCGCGTTTTCGCATTGCTTCGCCGGCCGAACCCTGGCGCTGGCTCAAGTCACTGACAAAGCGAAGTACCGCGTTGGCTTGCCGGACACGATTCCCGTCGATTACATCCCGTTCTTTGACCCAGACAGTCCACAGAGCAGTACCGAAGCTGCCGTGAATACACTAAAGGCCCTGATCGACCGTCATCCTAATAAGCATGCGGCACTGTGGATGGAACTGATTCAAGGCGAAGGCGGTTACTACCCCGGCGATCGAAAGTTTTTTGAAGCGTTGATCGGAGTGGCGAAGGAACACAACATTGCGGTCATTGCCGACGAAGTACAAACGTTCTGCCGGACAACACGGGCGTTCGCGTTTCAGCATTTCGGACTGGACAAACTGGTTGACATTGTCACCATCGGTAAGTTCTCACAACTGTGTGCAACGCTGTTTACTAGCCAGTACGCTCCTCAACCCGGCCTAGTCAGCCAAACCTTCACCGGCAGCACCGGCGCAATCTTCGCGGCGCATGCGATGATTAAAGGCCTGATCGATAACGGCCACTTTGGCGACAATGGAAAAAATGTGCAGTTACACAATTATTTTGTCAAAGGCTTAAAGCGCATTGCTGACAAACATCCAGGCTCCATCTCTGGACCACACGGAGTCGGCGGGATGGTTGCTATGACGCCGTTTGATGGATCGGCAAGCGTTGCGACCGACATGGTAAAGCGAATGTATCAACACGGTCTGATGGCATTCATGGCCGGTGGCAATCCAAGTCGTGTACGTTTCTTGATGCCGCTTGGTTGCGTGACCGAACAAGACATCAATGTCGCCTGCGATATCATCGAGACCGTAGTCGCCGAGATGGCGTAGCATGGTTTTGCTGTTTCGAGTGGTGTGATGTTTTTTTTCAAAGAACGATTTCGTTTTAGTTTGAGCCTTTTTTGTTTGAGCCCGATTCATGTTGATTGTTCGCCAAGTTTATGAAAGCGACTTGGATTCGCTGTTCGAATTGATTCAGAGATCTGAATATGGATTAACAACTCTGAAAATTTCAAAAGACGCACTTGCTGCACGCATTGAAAAATCCATGTTCGCGTTCCAGCAAAAAAGTTCCGAGCCGGACGGATTGCCATACGTGTTCGTGATGGAAGACGTGAGCGCAAAAGAGCTTGTTGGAACTTGCTCAATCTATTCCAAGGTCGGTGGCTTCGAACCGCATTATTCCTATCAAATCAAACAATCACGACACGCCAGTGATGACCTGAACGTTGAAATTAACATCGACGCCTTGCATCTGCAGGAGGAACACGATGGGCCGACCGAAATTGGCAGCTTGTTCCTGTCACCAGACTACTGGGGCGGCGGCCACGGTCGCTTGCTCAGTTTATCTCGCTTTTTGTTCATGGCGAATTTCAAAGATAGATTTGAAAACGAAGTGATCGCTGAGATGCGAGGAGTGGCGAACGAAGAAGGAGAGTCACCACTGTGGTCGGCGCTGGGCGTTTACTTTTTCCAAATCGACTTTCCAAAAGCAGAGACAATGTCTAGCAAGTCGAAAAAGTTCATCGCCGACTTAATGCCCAAACATCCGATCTACATTCCTTTGCTGCCGCAAGAGGCTCAGGCAGCGATCGGACAGGTTCACGACAATACTCGTCCCGCACTCGCGTTATTAGAAAAGGAAGGTTTTGAGTTCCATGATTGTGTTGACATCTTTGACGGCGGCCCGACGGTTCATTGCGAACTAAACAACATTCGCTCCATTGACCAAAGTCGATCTGGAACAATCCGCGAAATCAAACCAGCAAGCCTATCGCAATCAACGTCACCTACCGCCACTCAATCATCTACCGTCGAAATAATCTCCAACTGCCAGCTCGACTTTCGATGCTGCATGGGCGAAATTTGCTGGTCGGATTCCAGCGCGACGATTGATGAAGTTTCAGCGATGCAATTGAACTTGACCGTCGGCGATCCAGTTCGCAGCGTTCGGGCACGATAAGCTTTGCCCCTTAAGGTCGCCATTCGCGACCAAGAGAACGCTACTTTAGCCGAGCCAAATGCGACCATGGTGATTGGACAACGACTCGTACAGCGACCGTAGTTTTCTAACCGTTCATCAATCTTGGAATGAATCGGTTTTCAAAAATTCATCTCAGGTAGCCCGGCTATTTTGTCCTGAGGAAGCTCAACTGCCGCACCTGTGCGAACGTCGAACACGCGACCGGTCTTAACCGTAAGTGGGCCCAACCGAGAAATCAAATCATCGATCGCTGCCAGTTTTTGTTGAACCGTCGCTTCAGCACCACTCTGGCTATCGGGTTCCACGCCCCAAATGATTCGGGTACCTTTAATACCCTGAGAGCCCCACAATTCAAATGGTTGTTCCTGTTTGAGCTGGTCTGGTTTTTGAGCGGTGACCACCCAGACAACGCCGTGCCCAGGTCCGGGGAAATGCTGGCTGATTTTAGCTGCTGCCCGTACTCTTGCGTCCGGCCAATCTCCCCACGTATTTAATTGTGTTTGGCGCTTGACCGGATAGAGCATGCTAATAATTGGTAGATTCGGTGTTTCGCTCAACTGCTTTGGCATTACGACTCCGTTGCGATCGACGGCAAGTTTAATTTCCACTCCCTCTTCGATCACCCCTGGCATTGTGTTGTAGTCGACCGTTACTAATGCCACCGGCCTGCGGTATGCCAAATCAATCTCAACGCCAGACTTTGATTTCGAAATCGAATGAATTTGATCGACGAACGGCATTCGCTTGACTTCCTTAGCCGTGTGAGCAATCAATTTAGGGTTCAAAATCGACGGCGACTCCTCAGCCCCTAGAATCAACTCACGAGGATCAATGTCTACCCAAGGCGGCGGTTCGGGCATCGTAATTTTGTTGGCTGTTAACTGATACGCGTCAATATCAACGACAGTCGACTGATTATTCTTCCACAAGAAAATCACTCCGCCGATTACCAAACACGATGCCGCCACGAACAAAGTCGCTTGATGCAGTAAAATGCCTCGCAGTGAAAAGCTTTCTACCAATCGGTCGAGAATATCTAATTGTTTTTTCTTGCGTCGAGCCATTTTTGTATCCGGAGCGAACCTAAAATATTGAACCCAGCTGTGTTCAAGTGCGTAACAAAGTCCATTTCCTATGATCGTGTCTTTAACGCAAAGATCTTTGAGTCAAGTTGTGTGACCATTGCAACCGTTGCTGATGGTAGAACTGATCGCATCGGCAATTGGAGAATTTCTTGCTACAATGCGGCGCCCGTTGTCCTTGAGAAAACTGCGGGCTATCGTCCTTAAGTCACGCACTAGACTTCGCTTCACCACTCGTAATCAACAAAACATGAACTGTTTTCTACTCAGCACACCAAAGCCCACCACCGGCCGACCAATCGGGATCACCAAAGGCCTGCTGTTTGTGAGCTTACTGATCGGACTGACCGGTTGTCCAACGTCTGAGAATGGTACAGCGAAACAGAAGCCTCTGACAGTCGCTCCACCAGACGCGATCAAACTACTCGTTATCGGCGACACTGAAATCGGCCCCAAGCTGGTCAGACAATGGAAGGCCCACCAAGACGGTGAACTGTCTGTCGAAAACCAGTCTCAAGCCGAATGGATTAAAGCTGGATTCCCAATCAGCGATGGCACCGACTTGATCATTTACCCGCCGTCGCTGCTGGGTGAACTAGCTGAGGCAAAGAAAATATCCAAGCTAGAATACGCGGTCTGGAACTCGGACGAAATCGACAAGGACTCTTGGCTAAACCACTACCGCCGCACATTGACGCGTTACGGCAACGAACCCTACGCAGTACCACTAGGCAACCCGCACTTTAGCATGATGTACAACGGGGCCAAGCTTGGGTCACTTAGGAAACCAAGCGATGACCGCACGCCGGCCGATTTTGAATTGCCGCAAACTTGGGAACAACTTGAATTGGCGTTAAACAAATTGGACGCCAAACTAGATTTGCCGTTGGCTGAAGGTTGGGCGGGACACACTTTCATTAGCCGCGTTGCCAGCAATGTTCGTACTCGCGGCAGTTTTTCGTTTTTATTTGATCGTTCGACAATGGAACCGTTGATCGAACAAACACCATTCCTTGAGGCGTTGAAGTACCTCAAACGCACTACCACCAAACGGTCGCTTCAACTAAATCCTTCGGATGTCTTTAAGCTTGCCGCGAAGGGCGAAGCAGCGGTAGCGATGGGCTGGCCTACCAATGAAGCGGAATTCCAAATGTCTGAACGAGACGCTTTGGCTGTTGGCAAAGTGCCTGGTTCAAAACGGATTTATGATTTCCGACGCGCGACGTGGAAAGAGCGTTTAGATGACGAAGAGACTTGCATTGACTGTCTTGGTTTCGGTGGACTGGTAGCATCGCGGATCGCTGAAACTCGGCACGAAGACACAGCAACTAGTTTCATTAAGTGGGTGAGTGACAAAAGAGTCATTTTGAAAACCGCTGCTCAATCGCCACTGACTGGCCCTGTAAGAGCCAGCCATCTGGGTGACTTATCCGGTTGGGCAGGTGAGGCGGTTCCGCTGGAGGTATTGGATGAATACGCGGCTGTGATCCGCAGCCTCCACGAACGCAAGTTAGTGGTCGTATTCCCCCGAATTCCAGGTAGCAATCGATACTACGCCGCTTTTGACCAAGGCGTGCGATCGGCAGTGACGGGAGAAAAGACTCCAGAGAAGGCCATGGCGGGGGTCGCTAAAGAGTGGAATCAAATCACCGACTCGCTGGGACGGCAAAAACAAATCGCCGCGATGCAGCGGGAGTCTGGCTATTAAACGCGGTTGAACAAGCCGCATAAACTACCTTTTACGACTCACTTCCTCGCCCACTGCTACCAAGCAGGCTTATAGTGAATCTAACGACGCATTGAATCTGCAAACTATTTCCAGACCCAATGCTAACGTCCTTTAGAAACCAACGGGCACCAGTTATGATGTCGGCTGTCAAACTCACGACGCTGAGTCCTTCGAACACACTAAGCTCTTCGAACTAAATGCTGCCATTCGTTTCCAATCTTTTGGCTCAGGCTACAGCTCCTCCGCCTGTGCAATCTCAAACTCCGTTGCTAAACGGCCGCGCGTTGATATTAGTGGCGTTTGTGCTGGTGGCACTTTCTTGCTTGGTCGCGATCGGGCGATACATCAAACGCCAGCCCGAAGCCAGCGTTGATCAGGCGATCATTCGCAATTTCAACAAACGCGTCACTTCGTGGTTGATCATCTTCGTTTTGCTGGTGGTCTCCGTATTGCTCAATAAAGTCGTCATTCCTGTTATCTTGTTTGGATTGGTTTCGTTTTGGGCACTGAGAGAATTCATCACGATGACGCCCACGCGTAGCGGCGACCACCGAACGTTGTTCTGGGTGATTCTAGGATTTACGCCCCTGCAATATGTCTTGGTCGGCTTGAACGCTTACGAATTGTTTACCGTCGTCATTCCAGTTTACGCGTCGCTGTTTATCCCCGCACGGATTGCGTTCACCAGTGATCACAAGCGGTTTTTGGAACGAGCGGCCAAGATTCAATTTGGTTTGCTGATTTGCGTCTATGCACTCAGCCATACACCCGCTTTGCTATATTTGAATTTGTACACTTGGGATTCTGCGCTAGAGCAAAAGGTGCCTTGGGAAGGATCAACGGCGGGCTTGTTGTTTTTCTTTATCATGATCGTCCAGTTCAGTGACATGCTGCATTTTGTTTGGGACCGGACGTTTGGCAAACACGTCATCGCTCCAACCATCAACGCGACGAAAACCTGGGAAGGCCTGATCGGTACCGCTTGTTGCACGGCGCTAACAGGCATGCTGGTCCAGCGCGTGTTGCCGGTGACTCCCTTCACTTGGTACGGTGCGGGCTTCATGGCGCTGCTGATTAGTGTGATGGCTTCGTCTGGGTCGATGACCATGTCAGCAATCAAACGTGACCGAGGCGTAACCGACTACGGAACGCTGGTTCAAGGCCATGCTGGCGTACTGGACCGAATCGACTCGATTTGTTTCGCCGCTCCGATTTTCTTTCACGCCACCCGATTTTTTCTCGGCAGCAACTAAGGACGACCGTCGTGCCTGAAGAAAAATACGTAAGGCTCGCCGAGTTCAGTAGCCCTATCTCAGCACATTCAGTGAGGATTTTGCTGGAAGCCAACGGCGTCGAGGCTCAGGTACATGGCGACTTTTCCGCTGAAATCGCAGCCATCGATTGCGTTTTTGTCATGGTACGAGAATCTGAACTGGCGATTGCCCAACGGATTGTCACCGAGGTCCCCGCTGCGGCAGAAGTTCTTGTGCCAGAATGGGCCTGCGATTGTGGCGCAACGGTAGACGAGGGTTTTCAGGTCTGTTGGTCTTGCGGCCAAACATGTCCGGAAGAAGAATGATTTCATTGAGAAAATTGGCGACAATGCCTCCGACCTGTTCATACGTCGGCGACTAGACAACAGAAATACTAAAGCATGGAAATTTTAAATGGCCTTCAATTCTCGCCATTTGAATGGACAATGTCGAAGGCTTGTGGTTCCTCGCCGATGGAGTTTTCGATACGACTGATCAGCGTTGGTGTTCTGTCTCGTGAAAAGTTCGAACAGGCAATCGAGACCGCTTTGAAGACGCAGCCAATGCTGCAAGCCAATGCTGCAATCGGTGACACGTACCTGCTTAGCCGTTGGCGACCGGCTGAAGATATCAAACCAAAAATCTTCTGGATGGAAACGGATTCTGCTTTAGAGAATAAGATCCCAGCTGACTTTGAGTCGATTGATTTGTCTACTGAGATTGGTTTCCGGCTGTATGGCTATCGATACTTAGATGGTGAAAAGCAAGAATGTAATGAGTTGAATTTTCTTTTTCATCACGTGTGTTGTGATGGAAAAGGCGCAATTGGTTTTATTACGCAAGTACTACATGCCTATGAGAGCTTGTCGAATCAACCAAACCCTTCCCCCCCGCCACTTGTACGAGTGGACGACATTTTGTTGCGAACGCCGGAGCCACCAAAGACGCTCCGTTTGGCAGGGCGTCTTCGGAAATCATTCTTGATTTCGCCAAAGCGATTCTTGACGGCAACGTTTAGAAAACCAGCTTCAATCTCGCTCGACTTCGAGAACTCCGCTGATTCCAATTTCTACAACGCCGCTCCAAGGCAGTGTTCTCTAGCATTGGATATTAAAACAACACGTCAACTAGGCCTGTTTTCCAATCGCCAACAGACCACGTCAAACAATGTCTTGATCTGCGAGCTTTTCCGGACGCTTGATCATTTTCTACGTGATTCGTGCCGCAACAAATCGAACCGGCAACGCCCCATTAGAATCTTTATCCCATTTTCACTGCGAGATTCTAACCAGCAGCACATGCCAGCTGCCAATTGTGTTTCAATGACTTTTTTAGAAGCTAGTGCTGAAAGACTAGCGTCAAAGAACCTGCTGGAACACGTGACTTGTCGAATTGGTTTGATCCGTAAGTGGCAGCTTCATTATGGTTGGGCTCAGGCAGCCGAGTCTTACGCTCGGGCCTGGCCTTTGTTCCGGATGTTTAAAAGCAGAAGAAATGTCGCTACGACTCAACATCCAGAAAAAAAGATCGCCACCTCCGTGTTGTCGAACCTTGGGAGTGTTTTCAAGACAGCCAAATTGCCAACGGAACAGGGGCAGGTGCGGATTGGCGACTTGTTGATTCGTTCTGTACACCTAGCGCTTCCCTGCACTGCGGCGATGCCGGCAACCTTTTCGGTTAATTTCTATGCAGGCCGATTGAACCTGG
>CAZHCH010000024.1:12560-32510 GCA_964530985.1 uncultured Pirellulaceae bacterium
GCGGCGATGCCGGCAACCTTTTCGGTTAATTTCTATGCAGGCCGATTGAACCTGGACGTTACTTATCTTCCATCGGTCGTATCCAAAGCGGACGCCCAAAAACTGTTAGACGGCTGGCGAGACAATATCCTCAAGGTGCTGGGATAAAGTACACGCCCGCATCATTGAGATTCATGCCGAGAGTTTTCTCTATATGACGCCCAGCTTTTTGCCCACTGCAGTGAACGCGGCGACCGCTTGTTTGACTTGATCTGGCGTATGAGCCGCGGACATTTGAGTGCGAATTCGGGCAGTATCTTTGGGCACGACTGGAAAGAAGAACCCAACAACATAGATTCCCTGCTCTAGCAGTTCGGCAGACATTTTTTGCACGAGCTCGGCGTCTCCCACCATCACGGGAATGATCGGATGCTCGCCCGGCGGCAACGTAAAACCAGCCGCATCCATTTCGCTGCGAAACAGCTGAGCATTTTCGAACAGCTGTTTTCGCATTTGGTCACCAGCACTCGACTGCGCTAGTTCAATCGCCTTGATCGCGGCTCCACAGAGTGACGGAGCCAAGCTATTGGAAAACAGATAGGGACGTGATCGCTGACGCAGTATATCAATCACCGCTTGACTGGCGCAAGTGAATCCGCCCATGGCACCGCCGAGTGCTTTACCAAGCGTACCCGTCAAAATGTCAATTCGGCCTTCGCAGCCATGGAAGGCAGCGGTGCCTCGACCGCCCGGGCCTAGGAATCCAGTGGAATGGCAGTCGTCTACCATTACCAACGCTCCAAACTCGTCCGCCAAATCGCAGATCGCTGGTAGGTTGGCAATGTAGCCATCCATCGAAAATACACCATCGGTGGCGATCATAATATTGCGAGCGCCGGCGTCCTTGGCTGCTTGCAGTTGAGTCCTCAGGTCGTCCATGTCTGAGTTGGCGTAGCGAAAGCGTTTTGCTTTGCAGAGCCGGATGCCGTCGATGATCGAGGCGTGATTAAGCGAATCGGAAACGATTGCGTCTTCGGCAGTTAACAGTGGTTCAAACAACCCCCCGTTTGCGTCGAAGCAAGCCGCATACAAAATCGAATCCTCGTAGCCCAGCCAATTTGCAATGGCTTGTTCGAGCTGGCGATGCAAAGTTTGCGTGCCGCAAATGAAACGTACTGACGCCATGCCAAAACCGAACTGGTCCAAAGCCGTTTTGGCCGCGGCAATCAATTCGGGTTTGTCTGCCAATCCGAGGTAGTTGTTGGCACAAAAATTCAACACGTCCGCAGAATCCGCTGCCGGCGTTTGGTCCGCAACGACAGAAATTTCAACCGATTGCGGTCCTGCGATCAGTCGCTCTCGTTTGTACAGACCTTGATTCTCAATCGAGTTCAGCGTTTCTGTCAGCTGCTGCTTGAATTCTTGGGGGAACATAGATACCTTTCGCGACGGAATTTTGTCAAATATGAATCGGTTAGAAAATCACGTTTTATTGTTTTGGTGGTGGATCGACAATAGACCCGCATGAATCAAGTCTGGCACAACGTCCGCTTCATCAAGCCACTCGGGCCGGCAGTTCAAAACTTCTGCCACGTTTAAAAGCTCATCAATCCCGCCACCGGTCAGCACAATTCGGCAGTTGCTGGCCAGCGGTGCCGGTAGTGATTTGTGAAACTGCGTCACTGTCTCGGCTAGCCCAGCAATCTGAGTTCGATAGACGCCTGCGGTGATGGCCATGGCGGTATTGCGTTGCCATGGAGACAACGATTCTCCATCAGCCAGTTGGTTGGCTTCTTGCTGCCAAGCGGCGATCATTGTTTTTCTCGCCGAGTAGTCCAGCTGAGGCAAGGCGGCGGTTTGCTGATTTAGCTGGGTGAACGCAGCGTCTGCACCGGGGTAAATCACACCGCCACGAAACACTCTTTTGCCAGTCACCAAATCGATCGTTACGGCGGTGCCAGCGTCAACCACAATCGCTGCTTCGTCGTCGGTAAGATTTTGAGCGACCGCCAAACATCCAACCAAACGATCCACACCGACCGCTTCCGGTTGATCGACGTCAATTTCTAGGTCAATTAAGCGGTGGTCTACCGATCTGATTCGGTCTTTGGATCGTCCCGCTTGGTCGAGTGCGTCGGAGAGTTCTTGGAGTTTTGCTGGGGCAACGCAAGCGGTCACCCAATCGCAAACCGCGTTCGGCAGTTGCTTAAAATCAAACTCGGACCAATCGTTGATTTGTATCGATTTGCAGGTAGCGTCCAGCGACGAATTATTAGAATCGGCCACTTCACTGGATACCCAGTTTAGCTTAATGGCACTGTTTCCAATGTCGACCAAAACTAACGGCATGACGTGTATTCTTGTAGGACGTTGGCAATATGGTGGACCAGTGGTTTAAGCCCATCGCCGGTCACTGCTGAAATCGAAAACACTTCCACTCCGGTTTCTTCGGCGAGGGCTTTAAGAACTTCGTCGTGGCCGGGCAGTTCAGATTTGGTACAGACCAAAATCTCTGGACGGTCCTTGAGTTTTTCGTTGTATCGTTGCAGTTCGTTTCGAATCGATCGGTAGTTTTCAACGGGATCGGTTTGGTCCATCGGCGTTGGTTCGACCAGATGCACTAGAATTCCAGCGCGTTCGATGTGCTTGAGGAAATCGTGCCCCAGCCCGACGCCTTCACTGGCGCCTTCGATCAAACCAGGAATATCGGCCATGATGAACGAGTGGTCCAAGTCGATTTGCACTTGCCCCAAGTTCGGGAACTTGGTCGTAAATGGGTAGTTGGCGATTTCGGGTCGGGCACTGGAGAGTCGGCTGAGCAACGTGCTTTTGCCTGCGTTGGGTTTTCCAATGACACCAACGTCGGCGATCACTTTCAGTTCTAGACGCAACGTTTTGTGTTCGCCGTCGGAGCCTTCGGTTGCCTGTCGCGGGGCTTGGTTGGTGGACGATTTGAAACGTGTGTTTCCGCGTCCGCCGCGACCGCCGCGGGCGGCGACAACGGAATCGCCGTCGTTAGCGAGGTCCTTCATCGTGAGGCCAGTTTCGGTGTCGATCACGATGGTTCCTGGCGGCACATAGATCGTGATGTCGTCAGCACATTTTCCATGCCGTCCGTAGCCCATGCCGCCGGTGCCTTTGTCGCCGCGAATGCTGTTTCGGTTGGCGAGTGCCACTAAGCTATTGACGCCGTGGCGAGCTTCGATGATGACACTGCCACCATGACCGCCGTCCCCGCCATCGGGGCCGCCCTTGGGGACGTACTTCTCACGGCGGAAGCTGACGCATCCGTGACCGCCGCGACCGCCGCTGACTTTGATGGTGACTTGATCGACAAACATAAAGCAACTGAATACTGATAAAAGAGATTGGCGGACTTCCAGTAAACCGAGGTTTATCCTAAGTCATAATAAAAAATAAAGGATGCCAAAACTGAAGTTGGCATCCTTTAAAATTGTCCTGAATTACTCGACCAAAGCGAGTGTCATCATGCGGTGGTTACAAAGCTTAAGTAGCTTCGGCAACGACATTAATCCGACGACCTTTGCGGTCGAACATGATATGGCCATCAATCAACGCAAACAGCGTGTAGTCTTTGCCTTGCCCAACACCTTTACCGGGATGCCATTTGTTTCCAACTTGGCGAATAAGGATGTTACCAGCGATGACTTTTTCGCCACCAAATTTCTTAACACCTCTGCGTTGGGCATTCGAATCGCGACCGTTGCGACTGGAGCCTTGTCCCTTCTTGTGGGCCATTTTATTATCCTGAGCTTCGTATTATTGGTCTAATTTTTTACTATTTGGGAGTCACAGATGTTATCGGTAGATCCACAGATAATCAAGAGTCTTTATAAAGCGAATTTGTCCGAAGTCTGGTTCCCAAAACTGAGGTTCCAGCTGAACAATGTATTCCTGACCTTCGCTGGAAAAAGTCCACTTTCTGCCGGGAATGACGGTGGTAAGAGCAGCACCAGCCCGAAAATCAATGCCAGCCTTGGCGATTGGTGCCGTCAGCGTATTTGGCAAGTTGCCAGCATCCAAATCATCTGTAAGCCTAGATTTGAAGGTTTCTAGGTTCACATTGGCGTTGATCTCACCGATCAGCACCTTTCGCTTGACCGCTTTTCGGTTCAAATAAGTCCGCAGCATCGGCCCTGGCAGCTCGTAAAATCTACATATCCGAATCTGCTCGTCCGCGTTATCGACCAACGGAATACCGTAACTTAACTGGTCTCGTCGCTGCCCTACGGAATCACCGGGGCGCCAGAAATTCAACTGCAGAGTTTTGGCAAAAGACGTTTTCGTTTCTGGATCTTTCAAACGATAGGCGTTGGAAAGCCCACCAACTCGCACACTCACGTAATCGATATCAGGATTTACACCTTCCCAAATCGCAACCCCCCAAACCCCTGGATCAACATCATTTTTGGCCATCGGAATCGTCGTTTTTGACAACTGGTGCGTGTCTAACAATTTCTGATTCGGATCTTCAATTTCTTGGATCTGCGACAAGGCAGCAGGGTTGATGACCGAAGTATATTCAATTTTTTTGTAGTTGCCCGCGACTTCATCCTCAACCCAACCCTGTAACACAAATCGCGGGATAAAATCGATATCTGCCGAGTCAACAGGTTTATCGTACTGCAGCTTTCGAATGACGTGATCGGTATTTTGGTTTTGACGAACGTCCTTGTAAGTCATTGCCGAACCCATGTTCCGCAGACGAACGACCAAGTACCAGACGTTACGGTTTTGTAATCCACCAGCAAGCGACGGCAATTTAACGCTTTCTTGCCGCAGTGGCAGGAACGAAAACTCTAATTCCCAAACTGGATCGCGGTATAAAGTAACTTGCCTGGCCTTGCCGACTAAGGTCTCCTCAACGGGGCTCAGGTTCGGCGTCCAGTCATCGGCGACAATCCCTGGCATGGGGGTTGGCAGTGAATGGGTGTCGCGCGGGTCCAACTGAGTTGGGATCGTCTTAAGCACCCCTGTGGCAAAAGCCCGTGGCTGAGCCTGTGCTTGTAATTGGCTAGAATTGCCAAATACAACAAGAACTATTACGGCAGCTAGATAGCGCGAAAAAACGAACGAAATTGGTGAGCAAAGCATATTGGTTGTGCCTGTCGGTTCAGTCAGAAGGACGACTGGTAAGTATAGTCAAGTTACCGATTAATTTTGATCGGTAAATTTACTCAAACACGCCTTTGCCGAAGTCTTCTTGTCGACTTTTCGTCTCTTCGCTCAAATCGTCGTTTGGTTTATGCGTTTTATAAGGCTTTTCTCCATCAGAATCGATCCTAATCTGAGGGGGCAAGTCACCCGAAGATGACTCGCCAACCACCTCAACGGGCTTGATTGAGGCCTGAACTGGGGTTTCTGATGACAGAGACGGGGCTTCCGAATCGTCTGTAGGGTCATGCGTCGTATCAAAATACTCGCTATCGTAGCGAGGTTTATAGCCTGGTTGAGACGATAATTCGACTTCTTTTTTGAGTTCCTCTGCGACTCTCCGCTGAATCATTTCTCGACAGGAAGCGTTCACTGGATGAGCCACATCCGCATACAACTTGGCCCTCCCGCCAGCATCGTACTCAAGTCGACCGTGCTCCAATATCCCGCCACATTGATTGCAAAAGTTGGCTCGAAGGTGATTCTTCGCACGACAGCGTCTACAATTATCGGTGAGCTTCCTACTGGGCATCGCTACAAAGGGGCCAGTGTCGCCTTCAATAATTTTCAAATCTCGAACAACAAAGCAGTTATCGAACGTCACACTGCAAAAACCTCGCAACCGATCGGCGGGATTGTTGATCAACTTGATTCTGACTTCCGTTACTTCCATCGCGATGCTCCCTCTTTCGCTGGTGAAATACTTCGGTCCATTAACACCAGCGGATCTGGTGCAAAACTAGATCCTGTAAGCGTGCGAACGGAGAAAACTCTGCAATCTCTAAGCTGACTAGCCAACTGCTGGCAAGCGATCCTTGCTGACTTGCGGTTTGGAAAAACCCCAAAGTAGCTCGACCCGCTGCCACTCATCTGATGCCCCAAACTTCCAACTCGTTCAAACAAACCTGCCATACGTTCCAACTGATCCGTCAACTGCGCCGCGGCCCTAGCCAGTCGATTGAAAAGCGTACCTGCTATTTGCTGGGGGTGCCCCTTCGTAACCGATTGAACCGCCGAGTCCGCTGAAACCGCTGACTCATCTGATGGAGCCAAACCACCCACTGAATCCGACGGATCAAAACCAACGCGACCGAAAACATCTTTTGTTGACAAAGCCACCGGTGGCTTAACAATCACTAGGTTCATCCCTGCCATCGCCGGCACTGGCTGGATCACCTCTCCACGTCCCGTACAGCGGCAAGCGCCACCATACAAAAAAAACGGAACGTCACTACCTAGCTCGGCAGCGATCAAATGTAACTGCTGCAACTTCAACCCCAACCCCCACGCGCGATTAGCGCCGACCAAAGCCGCCGCGCAATCCGAAGACGCGCCACCAAGACCAGCCGCCGACGGAATCCACTTGGTCAACTGAATCTTCAATCCCGAAAGCGACAACTGAGGGCTGATCCGGTTCTCAACCGCGAACTGCTTCAAGCGTTCACAGGCTCGCACCACCAAGTTACGGTGGTCCGTCGGGATTAGGTCTTGTTCAACGGGCTGGCCCGTGGGCTGCCGTAGCTGGCAGGAAAGCTGAACGTCAGGGCTTTGGGTCGGTACAAAATCCAACCTGTCCCACAAAGACACAGTTTGCATTACTGTGTCGATCTGATGAAATCCGTCTTCACGTCGACCGTGTAACTCTAGAAAAAAATTAACTTTGGCCGGTGTGTCGATTCGGAGTCGATGGCCGTATTGACGAATAAACATGATGTACTATCGTTGCGGATCGAATCATTCGAGCAGCGGTGCGAAAACTGAGGCTATGGCATCGCACATTGGAACAAGCTACGTTGTTCTTCCAGGCGGACTAAGGCAACTTCTTTGATGTCTAAAGGTCCCACCCACCTTTAATTTATCAGGCTTTTGAGATACTGATACCAATGTTTTTAACATTACATCAAATGTTACCTCCAACGCAGCAACCCACTCCTCGCAGACTACCCATCTTGACGGGTGTTTATGAGCGATCGAACATATCGCTAGCAGACACTTGAGCCAAACATGTCCTAGTGCCTAATTAACGTCTTACATAATTTCCCGCTCCGAGCAATCTTTTAACACTCTCGTGGCATTCAAAATCAATCCGATCACATTTTCCATCTGTGATCATTAACGTGTTAAACGAGCGATGTCAAAAAATTCATTTCAAAGTAACGATGCTCCAAACGCGATCAGTTTGCCACTCTTAGCAACTCGAAGTCTCTTCGGAGGCTTATTGATGGGGCTGGCGAATTTAGTGCCGGGAATTAGCGGCGGTACGATGTTGTTAGCAGCAGGTATTTATCCACCCTTCATCGATTCGCTATCGAAAGTAACTCGACTCAAGTTCGACTTACGTTCTCTAATGGTATTGGGTTTGGTTGGTCTATCAGCTGGACTTGGCGTGTTGCTACTTGCGGGGACTCTTAAAACACTTGTTATTGAACAACGCTGGATCATGTACAGCCTGTTCATCGGATTAACGCTGGGCGGCGTGCCAGTGGTTTGGCGGATGGTCACTCGCACTGGAGTTGGATTGTTCGTTCCAGCGGTGCTTGCGTTTTTAGCGATGGCTGCCTTGGCTTACGGGCAAGCCCAAGGGATCGTTGGCGCGGGCGGATCTAACTTTGTTAGTTTGTTATTGGCAGGATTGGCAGGCGCAAGCGCAATGATTCTACCAGGTTTGTCGGGCGGGTACTTGTTATTACTTATGGGGCAATACGTTCCGATTTTAGGAGCCATTCACGAATTTAAGGATGCGCTTTCAGCACGCGACTTCGGCGCTGCAATGGATCCCGCGATGACGGTTTTATTACCCGTAGGAATCGGGGTCGTGCTGGGAATCGTCCTAGTTGGCAATTTATTAAAATGGTTGTTTAGCAATTTTCAAACGGCAACGCTGGGGCTACTGCTGGGCTTATTGGTCGGTTCAACCGTTGGTTTATTCCCATTTCAGCAAGGGCGACCGCCGCAAATCGGCGACACAATCAAAGCTCAACTTGTCACCGCCGAAACGATCGACGACATTGAACAAGACGATTGGCCGGTCGAGTACTTTCAACCGTCGATTGAACAAGCGGGGGCTTCGTTGGGATTGGTTGCGGTTGGTTTCGCGATCACGATGGGGGTCAGCTTGCTGGGAAAAGATGAATAGAAGTGTCTTCCAATCCGTAATCGATTTTGCAAAAACGATCACTTGTGCGAAACTTTTCGCTCAGCGTAGAGGTAACTAGGGGAAATACCTGCAAGTATCTCACTTTAAAGCAACTAAGAATCACGAACCACCCATGGATACACCTTCCAATCGTTCAACCTCTAGCGGCTCGCCAAATGATATTGACGATGTTCGGGTGGCAATGACTGCTAGACCAAGACGCCGTTGGTTGCCCACTATTTTGATCCTGTTGCTGTCGGCGACGGTGGCTTGGGGAGGATGGAAGCTACTTGGCCCTGAGCCGGATTTGAGTTCGACCGTCAACGTCAAAGAAATTCTGCCAGACGGTGATTCAGTAGCTGACCGCGAACCACTCGTCGAAGGCTCTTTGTTGTCTCGCATTGACCAAGCAACAATCGACACTGCTGAACACCCGTTCGATCCGTTGCTGGCAGTAGCGGAAAAGGCGTTGCAACAAACCGATGAAACGGTGACCGACTATAAGGCAATCATCGTGAGCCAAGTTCGAGTTAAAGGTAAATTGCTGCCCGAACAAAAGGTCGCTTGCAAAATTCGTCATCCGCGAACTTCCGGCGGAAACCAACTTGGGATTTCCGTTTACATGAAATTTTTAAGCCCAGCTTCTTCAGCAGACCAAGAAGTGATCTGGGTTGAAGGCCAGCACGACGGGAATTTGATTGCTCACACAACTGGTTTAATGAACATCGCTCGGTTTCACCTGAAACCGGATTCAATGTTGGCCATGAGAAACAGTCGCCATCCAATTACGGAGATCGGCTTTCGAAACTTGATGGCCAAGATAGTCGAACAAGGTACGCGAGATCGTAAGTATGGCGAGTGCGAGGTGACGGTCAAACGGAACATTGGAATCGAAGATCGAAAATGCGTGATGCTAGAAGTCATGCACCCAGTTAAGCGAGAGCATTTCGAGTTCCATATTGCGAGGATCTACTTAGACCAAGAACTTGAGATCCCGATCGCTTACGAAGGATTCTCATGGCCCGAAGAGGAGGGCGGAGAACCGGTGTTGGAAGAGAAGTATTTTTACACGCAACTGAAGCTAAACGTTGGCTTGCAAGATAGCGACTTTGACCCCAGTAATCCGGATTACGATTACCCGGCCGAGTAACTAGCCAAACGAATAACCGATTTCTCCCAGTCCTACCTGAGCATAAGCTCGCGGCGCAAACAAATGAATTCGTTTTAAAGTCCAAAGTCAGACGTTCAATTAGTCTTCCACTAAACTGCCAGCTGAACCACGAAAAAAGCACCGTGCATTAGCACGGTGCTTTTTAATTTTGCTCAATTAGTTGACTCGATTCAGCCAACAATCGTTCTTCAAATCTTATTCAACTTCAACCCAGCGGCTCTTACGAGGCTGCTTTGGAGTTGCTGGTTCGATCTCGACCTGACCAGCAAAAGCTGTCACGCGACGCTCGGTTGGCAGTTGAGCACTTGCGAAACGAACGGGAGTGTAATCCCAACTTCGTCGCACAGGGTTCTTCGCAGTGTGACCATCGAAATTCACCACCGGTGGTTGGCGAAGTTGTTCGAAAGCAGGAACTGGAGCGGAAGCGTTAAAGCTTCTTGTTGAGCTGCCCGAGTTTCTTGTCGAACTGCCTGGGGCAACTGGAGGGCCGATCACTCTTTGTGAAGATTGCGGGTTTGCGAGTCCATTAAGCGCTGGTTGTTGGTCGGCTGGAACCGAGCCAAAACCACCTTGAGTTGACAAGCCGTTTGCTGGGTCAATCACGTAAGTTTGAGTGGTCGAGCCAGACGCAGGAGTCTGCCCCAAAGGATTGATGTTGTTGCTAAACGCCGGTGCAGGGCTGTTAACACCACAGGTGCTGCAACTATCTTGCGGAGCAAAGTTAGCTACGGTGCCTGAACCACTGGCTGTTGGGCAAGTGCCACAAGTTCCTGTAGAGCAGTCGTTCGTGATTGTCGTGACTGGAACTTTGTAAGTCTCGGTGCGATAGACAGGCTTGTAAGTCGTGTAAGGAACTCGTTGAACTTGATACGTATACGACGTACACGGTTTCATACAAGTTACGGTGCAACCCGTGCAAGGATCCGAATTTGTTACCGGGCGGTATTGAGTTACCGGCACGCGTTTGTAGCAAGTACGATAAGCCGTTTGCGGTACGTAGTTCACCACAGTTCGGCTGCAAGTTTGCTGGCAAGTACGCATGCACTGGCCAGGTTGCAGGTTGTGTGGGTTCGCCGCAACGGTTGCAGGGGCGAGTGCCGTTTGCCGATTCAAACAACCGCAGCTAGAAGCCGCTGTGTTGTTACGACCGGTTATGTTTCGCCACCAGCGTCGCAAAGGCCCGTCGGCGTTGGCGCTTTGAGGCAAATACGCACAGACGGTCACAACAACAGCCATGGCAACGGTTAGTTTTTTTAAATTCGTCATCAAATTGACTCCTACAATCACTTAAGATCGCGAGATAAACTTTCGATGTTTGCGCGGACGCACAAACGGTCACTTTGCTAAAACTTCCAATAGTTTGCACATGAATGTACGACAATACTAAATATTGCCATGCTAAAATCTGGCCAGCATGTGTGTAATTTTTACAACATACGTCGGGTTGTATCAGTCAGCTAAACTTAACGGCCAAACTAATGGATTTGGTGAGGTTTGAACTTGAGCCAGATATCCCAATTTGTTGAAAAAACGCAACACAGTTTGGCAAGCCTTAACGCTTTGTCGGAATTCGAAAACTGTGGCAACTTGGTAACCCAACCAGCCCGAAGGCTAAAATGAGCAATTTGGCAGCCACAATGGAAGAAAAACAAATACGCCGAAAGCAATAATCCAAGTACGTTAACGTTGGTGGGGGCGACAGAAGCAAAGAGCCTTAGCTGGCAGCTTTGATTTTGAGATCATTCGCAAGAAAGCCGATATCCTTGTTCGGCAAGCCAATCATACGCAATGATGCCTCACAGGCAAGTTGCTAATATTTAACCATTCGCCAATATCTGCTACGGAGGAAGTTGTAATACTGCATTCAAACGCCTACGATGCAGCCGATTTTAAAGCCAGACTTATGAACCTGAGCGTCGTCGACACTTAGTGTTAGGCCAACCCCTGATTGGCTGTTCCGGCCATAAATTATCTCTCTCAACTTTCTCTGTACTAAGCACAAGTTGGCAAGCCTGCGATGTTTATAGTTTTTGAAGGAGTCGACGGTGCTGGCAAGACCACGCAACTAACGCAGTTGGTTCAATGGCTCGAGCATCGGGGCATCACCGTAGTGACTTGCAAAGATCCTGGCAGCACCGAATTAGGCGAACAACTACGATCGATCCTGCTTGAATCTGCGGACACGCCAATTTCAATGCGTGCTGAAATGATGATGTTCACGACCGCAAGAGCTCAACTGGTCGACGAAATTGTGCGGCCCGCTTTGGCTGCTGGGAAAACGGTCGTGCTGGATCGTTACATTTACTCGACAATCGTCTATCAAGGACACGCAGGTAACTTGCCCATCGATGATATCCGGCAAGTCAACAACATCGCCACCGAAGGCCTTAAACCTGACTTGACGTTTGTGATCGATTTACCTGTAGAGGTCTCCATGCAACGGTTAGGCAAATCGCTTGATCGAATGGAATCTCGCGGCGCCGAATACTTCGAAAAAGTTAGGGCCGGTTTCATTGCCGAATCCGAGCGAGCGTTAAAAGGTATTGAACTTATCGACGGCAATCGCTCCCCCGAGGAGATTCAAACCGAATTGCAAGCTATCACTGATCGCTATTTGAACGAGCGAAAATGACTGGGCCGTAAGCTTCTAAAAAAATCGTAGAACTAATGAAGTAAGCCATTCAAACGCAAACTTATGCAAGCCAGAACAGATCCAACAGAATGCGAGCAGGCACTTCATTGTCAGAAAGGAATACTGCGTCGATTGAGTTGGACCGGAGCCTTGTTTTTTTTGTCTTTCCTCGCAATCAGTTTTTTAAGTCCTGCGTTCGATTATGACTCCAGTCTAGATCGCCCCATACTAATCGTAACGGGCGTCCTGCTGTTAAGTTCAAGCATTGCGTTTTATGGACTTATCACCGCGATCAAAATTCAAACATCCAACCGCGACGTACGCCGTCAACTAACAATGCTGATCATTGCAGTCGCGTTGGGCGCCAGGCTGGCGGCCCTGTTTTCGTATCCGATCCTTGAAATTGACTATTACCGCTACATGTGGGACGGAAAAGTACTCGCCGCCGGAATCTCTCCGTATCACTACGCTCCCGAGCAAATCCTTGACGCTCCCGTTAACGTTGACGGTGAACTCCGAGATTTGACTTCGCTTGCTGCGCGGTCCGACAGCAATCATACGATTCTTTCTCGAATCCACTTTGCACGTCTGACGACGCTTTACCCACCGGTCAGTCAACTGGTCTTTTCCGCCGCGATGTCGTTGATGCCTGAGACGACGAGCGTGGAAGCACATGTCTTGTTCATTAAGTTTGTGTTGCTTTTGTTTGACGTTGGAATCTTGTTGCTGGTTTTTAGCTTATTCCGATCATTGAATCGCCATCCCGGTTGGTTAATCACTTACGCTTGGAATCCTTTGGTGATCAAAGAAATTGCCAATAGTGGTCACCTCGATTCAATCGCTACGTTTTTCACCGTATTGTCAGCCTTTGCATTTATCCAATGGTACAGAGCTCGACCGTGGCGTCGAAGCTGGCTAATCGCAAGTGCCGTTGCGCTGGCGTGTGGTGTCGGATCAAAGCTATTTCCTGCGGTCGTATTTCCGCTTCTGCTGGTAGCGATCTTTCGGAAGTGCAAGTTGAGCGCGTGCGTATTTGCACTCATTTTCTTAGTTGCCACAGGGGCAGCCTTGTATCCAATGTTTATGTCGCCCGCAGCGAATTACAGTGTTCAAAATAACGACCACCAAGAAAATAACACCGACACAACCAACAACCGTTTCGACAAGAAAGCAAAAGATAGAGAAGGATTTACTGCGTTTTTCTCTCGTTGGCGGATGAACGATGTCGTATTTTCGAGTCTCTATTTAAACCTCAAAGATGTCCAACGTGGAACCAAACAACCTCCTTGGTACGTAATTACGTCGAACGAATTTCGTAGTAACTTCTGTCGCTGGTGCAAGGATAATCACCTAGGCAGTCGTGACCCCGCATATTCAACAACCCGAGTCTTTACGATCGGCGCGTTTGCTATCTTTTATCTTTGTCAGCTCGTTATGATCTATCGGTCCGAAAGCGACAACGACCGGTATGTCACTCAATTGCTCAGCCGAACAGGCTGGACCATCGCCGTCTTTTTGTTCCTTCAGCCTACCGTGAACCCGTGGTACCTACTATGGATGCTTCCGTTTTGCAGCTTCTCCAGTAACCGAGGTTGGTTGCTGGTCAGTGGCATGACATTGGTCTACTATTCGAGGTTTTGGTTTAAGTCGCTGTCAGGCTCTTTTGAAATCGGTAACGCAACCTACTCCGGCACTGGCCTGTTTGATCATTTCATTACCTGGGGCGAACACTTTGCTATGGCCGCGATTTTGTTGGGCTTCGCGCTGGCAGCGCGCCGATTTCAGATTGGCTCTAAGGCCCACTGACTGATGAAGACATATCGTGAATCGCTACACCGGCGCGAGCTTACAATGGCTAGGTGCTTGTTGTTTTAGGCTTATCGCGATTCTTGTTCGGTTGCCAGAAAGACTTCGCCGCGACCGCCCGCCAAACGGTCGCCATGAAAAACCTGATAAGCTTGATCCAGTAGAGCAAGCTGTTCCACCGAAAAAACGGGACGCGAATCAATCGTACTATTAGCCAACCATTTTTTTAGAGTTTTGAAAATTGGCACCGTGTTCGTGGCTCCCCGATTGAAAGAGGGCAGCAACCAACCGTTCTGCCTGATTGTGGTCGCACTTTTCAAATCAGCCGCAGCAACGATCGAACCTCGAACCATACCAGCACCTGGGTGAGGCCCGCAGCCTTGCAGGCACACGATCGTTCCCGCCAACATATTCCAACCGACCAGCTTACCGGCCTGTTGTCCGACCACGATCGTTCCTCGTCGCATTCCTTGGCCCAATCCATGACCGGCCGATCCTTGAATAAAAATCTCTCCGCGATTCATGCCAATTTTCTCGCCACAAAACCGACTACCCGCGTGGTTGCCCGTATCACCAGTCACAATGATCGAACCACCCACCATTTCTGACCCGAGATAATCGTCGGCATTGCCATGCACTTCGATCCGTCCGCTCTGCATTCGCCAACCGGTATGCAAACCAACGTCACCGCGAATCAGCATCGTTCCGGTCGTCATGTTTTGGCCAATTCGATTTACGCGCGAAAGACCTTGTCCGTCGGAACAGCCCCGCCATTCGATGGTTAAATCGTCGACGGCACTACCACTGATATCAAAGAAGTCTCGCAACGGTTGCTGGTTCTTGCCACACCAAATCAGTTGGTCGCCGATTTGAGCCATGCTGGTCTGAGCGACGTTTTCCGGTAGCACTAAATCAACGTCAATCGGCAACGAAAGCGGCGATTTCAAGGTCAGGGTTAGCATGGTGATAAAATTTTAACCAAGGTTTTGCGTGGCCGATTTTTAAAAAGGAAGTCAACCGCCCAGCGGTCGGCAACTTATTTTTTTCCCAAAGCTCGTTTGCGGCTGAAAAATTCCGTCAAGATTTGTCCACACTGAGTGTCCAACACACCGCCGATAATTTCGCTTTGATGATTCAAACGTTCGTCGCTCAGCAACTGGTACATCGACGCGACTCCGCCACCTTTAGGTTCGCTGGCCGCAAAGACAACCTGTGGAATTCTTGCTTGCAAGATCGCACCGGCGCACATAATGCAAGGTTCTAGCGTGACGTACAGCGTACATCCTTCCAGCCGCCAGTCACCGATCGATTCAGCCGCTTGAGTGATTGCGATCATTTCCGCATGGGCAGTCGGGTCTCGCAATTGCTGGCTCAGATTATGAGCAGCGCCGATGATTTGTTGGTCACGAACGACCACAGCACCAACGGGAACTTCGTCAATCTGAGCAGCAGCTTGCGCCTGTTGGTAGGCTTGCTGCATGAAGTGGGTGTGTGGGAAAATCTCGAGATTCATACGGCTAAGTTACTGCTTGGACGGATAGCTAGAAGGTATTGGTGGTTCGAAGGGCTTCGACGGCTTGGCTGGTTTACCAATTCGTTGCAACGTTAGTTTGCGGATTTCGGCTTTGGTTTGAAAAGTGCACAGCCCCATAGGAGTACAAAGCTCGGTGTCACCTCGCAGTGAAATTTTTCGACCAACGATGTTTTGATAGATCTCGCATTGGTTGTCAATCCAAACGATAATTCGATCCGATAAAACACGAATTCGTATATCGTACCAACGATTGTCTTGGAAGGTCAGCAGCTTAGTGGTCTCGTTGCTTGAAGCGTCTTTATCATCGATATTAGACAACCCCACCGTGGCTCCTGCCCATCCACCGACAATCAAGCAGCAGTGGCTGTCATTGACAGGGAACACGGTACCACAAAAAAAATCGATCCCCTCGGTCCGCCGCGCCTCCATTCTCAGCTCATAATCCTTAACAGGCAAATCGGCACCGTCCCAGAAAACGCCCGTCAGGTCTTCGCCAATCCCGATCTCGAGCGTGTGAGACGCCACCGACGATTCGCCTCCTCCTCCGAAATCAACCGTATCCCAATCACCCAGCTCCGATTCAGTCAGCAGTGTGCGTGCTGGGCCAGCAAATTCGACTTGCATGCCAACGGGAATCGGCGGCAAATCAGTGGCTGCACGAATCTCGGTTTCTTGAGCGAAAGCGGAATGGCAAAACGCTTGCCCCGCCACCAACAAACCGAACAATAGGATCCTTAAACAGCTATAAGCCAATCGAAAATGAAGAATTGCCATCAACTACATTGCTTTTAGGTAGGGTTGGTAATCGTCGAACCGGTAGCGATGAATTATACTGCAAACTCAGATCTTGAATTTCCAGATCTGCAATAAAATTAGTTTGGCGCGAAACAATGCAAATTCAATGGTTCCCCGGGCACATGCACAAAGCTCGGGTGCAAATGAAAGAAACGATTCCCAAAACTGACTTGGTAATCGAAGTCTTGGATGCAAGAATCCCATACAGCAGCGAAAATCCAATGCTGGCGGAACTGCGCGGTGATAAGCCTTGCTTGAAGATTCTTAACAAAGCCGACTTGGCCGACCCCGCCATGACCGAGGTTTGGTTGGATTATTTTCGAAAGCAAAAAGGGATTCGTGCCCGCGCAACCACGACCACTGACTTCCACACGATCGGCAATCTGGCTCGGTTGTGCGTCGACATGTTGCCGCACAAAGGAGAAGGCACCACCATCACTACCATGATTGCGGGTATTCCAAATGTTGGAAAGTCGACAATCATCAATATGTTGGCGGGAAAAAAAGTCGCCCGAACTGGTAACGAACCCGCAGTGACCAAAGGCCAACAACGAATCAATATCGGCAATGGTGTGACCCTGTTGGATACGCCCGGAGTCCTCTGGCCCAACGTCGAAAATATCGCCAGCGGTTATCGGCTGGCGACGATCGGATCGATTAAAGAAACGGCAATGGATTACGCGGACGTCGCATATTACATCGGCGATTTTATTGTTGAAACGTACTTTGATCGATTGTCTGATCGATTTGGTTTGACCGAACGCCCTGCCGATGCAAATGAACTGGTAGAAGCGATCGGGCGGCGACGTGGATGCTTGGGACGTGCTGGCATCGTGGACATTGATCGGGCGTCGAAAATTTTTGTCACGGAGTTGCGAGCTGGAAAGCTCGGACCGCTAACGCTGGAGTCGCCCGAGATGATGGAGCGAGAGGTGGTGGAAACTGCGAAACGAATTGCTGAAAAGGAAGCCGCCAAAGAGACCAATAGCCGCAAACGTAAAGCTGCGTTTCGAGAAAAAAAGAAAGAACGCAAAAGCGGAAGCAAACGAAAACGGTAGTGGCATAGGCTTCTAGCCTGTGATTACTTCGTATCTACCACAGGTGAAAGCCTATGCCACTCTAGCTACGCGGCGTAGGTTTGACCGACGCGTTGTTTTTCGTTGTAGAAGAACCGTGCCTGCGAAATCCAATCGTCACGTTTGATACGATCTTTGAATGTCAGCAAATGCGAGAACTCTTCGATCGCTTCTGGTTTCCATTGCATGATCTGTTTGAAGGTATAGATTCCGTAGTCATTCAAACGTGCTTCCAAAACAACCGCAATACCTGAGATCCGTTTAAGGTCATCACGTTCCTTCGGAGCTTTCGTATAGATCAAGCCACGAGTCGCGTGCATGCGAACTGGCCCGCCATACTCGTCATCGTAGTTCGTTTCGCGTTTACTGCGAATCTCCATCGCTTCGGTAAACGAAATTACCTTCGCTTCCGGTTCGGCGATAGTACGATAGTTAGCAAGCCGAGCCAAAACAGCCGCCCGCTCCCTACGAAGTGAACGAATGGTTTCTTCACTGGCTCGCAGTTTGGTCTGCAAGGTTTGAAGTTCGCTGTCTTTTTGATGGACAACTTCGATCTGGCCATCCCACTGCGTCTGCAGGCGATCAAATTCTGCTTGTAACTTTTCGTTAGCAGTACTGGCATCTTGGTATGCCGTTCTCAATTGTTCGATCTGCTCAGACATTTCACTCTGGTTGATATCTCGCGATTGAACCAAAGCCTCCAGTTCGCCGATGCGTTGGCAAGTGATTTTTAGTTCTTCGGTCTCAATTTTTAGTTTTGAAACAGTCTCTCGGGTGGCTTTAAGTTCGACGACTGAAACTCCTAAACGTTCTTCAGTTTTGTCAAGTTGATCCAGCAGTCCATCGCGTTCGCTGGTTAGGCCGATAATTTTATCCGACAAATCATTGCGTTCACTGGATAGACCATCAATCTGATTTGAGAACTCTTCTTGTTGAACCGTTAAGTCAGCAATCCTGCTTGAAAACCCATGTCGTTCGTCAGCAAGGCTGGTAATTTGAGTCAAATATTCTTCGTGCTTGCCTTCTAACTTAGCAATCAACTCTGCCCGTTCATCACAAAGTTCAGTCAGTTCTTCACATTGCTTGGCGAGAGTTTCCGATTCTTCACAAACAGTAATGTATTTCGAATTCAGATCATCACTCTCAACAACAAGCGTATCGATTTTGTGCTGATGATTTTTCAGCAAACTTGCCATTTCAAATTCAGCAGCCTTCAGTTGATCAGCCAATTGATCTCGTTGTTCCGTCAACTGCACCATCGCAGCGGTCTGCTGTTGGCTAGCCGCGACCATTGATTCCTGGAGTTCGTTTTCGACTTGTGCACGTCGATCGATCTCTTGTTTGAGATCTTCCATGGACTGTTCATACTTGGTACGGAGTCCGTGAATGGTGGCTTCTTGATTCTCTATACGTTGCTGCAATCCACTTGTAACATTCTTCGCCGCTGCTTCGGCGGTCATGGCTTGATCACGCTGACTCACCACAGCCGTCAATCGTTCAGTAGCTGATTGAACGGTTTCGTTCAGTGTATCGACATGCGGTTTTAAAGCTTCCAGTTCAATTACCTGTTCGACTAATCGTTCGTTTTCGACCTGCAAATCTTTGAGTTCTTGATCCAAGTTCGCAATCGACTCCTCCGCGGATACGCGAGCCGATTCGGCGACAGCACACTTCTCAATCGCAGACTGAAGCTGTTTTTTGTTGTCAGTCATTGCTGATTCAATTGAAACATACTCCTGCTCAAGGCCTTGAACGTTGTTTGTTGCGTTGGCCAGTAGCGCTTCTTGACTCGCAAACTCAGATTGCATTTGAGCAATTTGAATTTCAGCTGCTTTGAGCTTTTCAGCAATCTGTTTTTTCTCGTTTTCGACAGAAACGTGCTGCGTCTCAAGCTTACCAAACGCGGCGTCTGTCTTAGCTTGGTTTTTGCGCCAAGTCTCATCGATCTGGGACACGTTAGTAGTGAAGTCCTGAAGAAGACGATGCTGAGCGTCTTCGAGATCGATTCGGGTTTGCTTTTCAGCGGTTAATTCGGCTTGAATTTCGGTTAGTCGCTGGGCTTTTGCGCGAAGAGCTTCTTCCAATTCACCTCGCTCTTGATCAGCCTGCTTTCGAGAATCCGTCCAATCATCACAAAGCGCTTGCAGGGTTTTCAACTGTCCAGTCTGACGCACGAATTTAGTATCTAGCTTGGAGTGTGATTCATGAGCAAGTTTGAGCGAATGACGAATGTTTTCGTTCTCGCGCTCCAGCGATTTCCGCCGTTTATCGTCGTTGGAACGATCTCGGTAGAATAAGAGGTAACCCACAAAAAAGCCCAATGCCAAGCAAGAGAATGCAAGGAAAAAGCTGTTGATAATAATCATGTTCATGACGACTCCGTTGCTTCTCAGCAAACGTAATAACGTGAAAAGGCATGCAGCAAGTCTTGCCGCAGCTTCTACCGTTCGAATCGACCTGAACAATCCGTATCTTCAATAAAACTGGCATAACCCTCAGAGTTCTGGCAAACGACAGACTTTGATAGCAGTCTGAGTTTGGACCGCTATCGATCTGGAACCATCAATCTGCGGTAGATCAACAGTAGTTGCTAGTATCGACCGCTAGCAGTCGGGGCTGTTAACGTTAAGCAGATACAGAGAAACC
>CAZHCH010000024.1:32610-42283 GCA_964530985.1 uncultured Pirellulaceae bacterium
TAGTATCGACCGCTAGCAGTCGGGGCTGTTAACGTTAAGCAGATACAGAGAAACCACCCTAGTGGCTGATTGATTACCAAACCACGGGCGATTTTTCACAACCGTAAAAGAAACGAAATATGTGAAAGCCATGCAACCCAAACATGGTCTCGTAACTGGTTACTAACTTTCGTTCGTTTACAGTTCTTTGGCACGCTCGGTGCAAACCAATACGGCGGACATCACCGCGTCTCGCATGCCAGTTTCTTCAAGTGCCTTAATTGCAGCGATCGTTGTTCCCCCGGGACTAGTCACCTGATCTCGTAGCTCGCCTGGATGTTTTCCAGTTTCTTTCATCAATTGAGCCGCACCCAGTACGGTTTGGATCGCCAGTTCACGAGCAACTTTTCGTTTCAATCCGACCAGCACACCACCGTCGATCATTGCCTCAATAAACGTTAAAACATAAGCCGTTCCTGATCCCGCAACGCCGGCCACACTATCAATCAATGATTCATCGCTGACCGAAGTAACCGTCCCCACTGCCCCGAAAAATTCTTCGACCAACGCGGTATCGCTATCTGAAACTCCTTCGTCAACTGCGTAAGCCGAAGCAGCCATCCCAATCAGGCACGGAGTATTGGGCATCGCTCGGACGATCCGTGAGTGACCAACGATCCGGCGCAGCCGGAATGTGTCCGCACCGCCAACAATTGAAATAACGAGTGGTTTGGATTCAAAGCTAACCCCTTCAAGTGCGTCCTCTAGTACCTGTGGCTTGACTGCGATAAATACCACTTCGCAATCGTCCACTACCGCTTGAGAATTCGCCGCTGCTGTCACGTTTACCTTGGAGCCACACTCGGCAGCCAATTTTTCGATGGAAACGGACCGTGGCGAATACACCAAGAACTCTAGTTCACGGTCGCAATTGGTCGCCATACCTGCTGCAAGCGCCGTTGACATTTGCCCAGCGCCGATAAATCCGATTTTCAATGTTCTTTCCTTGTAAGAAACATGCCCTGATGAATTCGGCCTCGCCGGGAATCATCAAAAAGAAACCACTCGCAAGCATATCGCTTGGGCCGCTGCGGACGATTATACCCCAAGCGGTGTTGGTCCACAGGGTCGCCGCTTGCTGACCCGTTTCAAAAAGTCACCGGTCTAAGTTAAACTAATGACAACTAGAACACTGATGGTCACCGCAAAGTGCAGAGTCGACGACCATCCTGAAGCGGCTTTGGTTTACTATCTCCGGGCAAATACGTGCAACGCTGGATTCGATTACTCATTCAAGGCAACTGGTTTCGCGGTTCTAACCGTCGATGGTGGGCCGGTATGACGGAAGCGTTGGTCGCGGCCAGTTTTTTGCTCGGCGGCTTCGTATTCCTGTCAACGAGCCTTACGTTGGCGATCATCCAAACGAAATCCGATGCCACCTCGGTTTTTGACTTGCACTTTTTTCTGCGGATCATTATCGCAACCTTTTTGATTTTGATCGGCTTGGGCTGGATCATTCGTTTGTTGTGGCACGTAGGCGTATCCGCCGAACGCCGCAAAGCGATTAGTGCTCAAGCCAGCGAACTAGAGATTATCCGCGAGCTTCGCCGCCGCCGCGAGGATTTACCGACTGTTCCGCGCGATCGACTGGTGCCGCAGCCGGGACGAGCACTGCCGTTTCAAATCGTTCCTTCGCCACGGAATGTGTGGGGGTTGGTCGTGGCGGCTTTGTCGAGTGCGATTGCGGTTTCGATTTCATCGATTTTGTTTTTAATCTTCTCCAACCCTTGGTTGACGAAATCACTTTTTGGCGACCAATTCAGCGAGTTTAGCCAAAAGATCGCTCCGCCAGAATTTGCAGGAATCCCTCAACAACCTTGGTTGGCTGGCGGATTGCTATTGGTTTTTTTGCCGGCTGCGGGCTGGTCGATCTATCACTTTTTTCGTCAGTTGATCAAACTAGCCGGCGTCGGTCCGACTTCCGTTGAACTGTCCAAGTACCCACTTAGACCTGGCGAAAGCTGTAAACTGTTTTTATCGCAAACAGGCCGCGTTCGTTTACAATCGCTAGAGCTTGAATTAATTTGTGAAGAACAAGTCACCTACAATCAAGGAACTGACATTCGCACTGAGAATGTGGTCGTGTTTTCTAAGCGACTAATGCGGCAACGAGGGGTTCCACTAACCGCCGGCAAGGCCTTTAAAACAGAGCTGGAATTCGAACTGCCCGCGGCTGCAATGCACTCGTTCACTTCCACCAACAATCGGGTCCAATGGAAAATCATCGTTACCGCGAAAGCAAAAAAATGGCCGAACCTAACCCGGACCTTTCGAATTCTGGTCTTTCCAAACTCTCGCGTTACGAAGAAAACCCCAGCGATCGCCGGCGCCGAGAATTAAACCGACGAGACCAGCGTAAGTCTCTTATCTCCAAACCGACGGTTGAAATTTCCATCCACCAAGATCAACCCGGTCAGCACTTCACACCACAAAGCATCTTGAGTGCTGAATACACTGTAAAGCTCGCTCCCGACACCAGTATGGCCGCGATCGAATCGTCGGTGATTTGGATGACTGAAGGGAAGGGCGAAGAGGACATTGGAGTGCACTTTTTCGAGCGGCGCAACCGAGCGTCGTTCGCGATCGGCACATTTGATCGGCCTCAACGGCTAAGTACCGTGCTGCCGCAAAGCCCGCTGTCTTATGATGGCCGGATTCTGAAAGTGCGGTGGCTGGTTCGTATTCGTTTGTTTTTGGCCGGGGGCCGCGAGTTTATTTTTGACCGGCAGTTTCAGCTGAGCATCAACGAAGAACTTTGCCAGTGGGTAGAAACCGAATGAACGATGGTTGGCCCAGTAATCCGTTTTCGACACGTTTCGTGTCCCCTGGCCAGTTGAGATTTATTGGCATGAAGCAAGGTTCGCTAGACCAATTGGCTGTAAAGTTAGTTCAGCAAAATGGCAACGGACAGATCGTGGGTCCGCATGGCGTAGGCAAAACTACGTTGAGCTTTGAACTTGAAAACCGCGTGGCCAGACTGAGCGACACTCAAACGCCATTTCGGTTTGTACGAAAGACGATCGGTCCGAGACAAGCAATCCGATCCGGCCATCAGAACGCATCGTTTGAATCAATTCCAACAAAAACAATCTTAGTGATCGACGGATTCGAGCGTTTGTCTTGGTTTCAACGAGTCGCACTACTGAAGACTTGTCGGCGAAGACAAATCGGCGTATTGTTGACAACTCATCGCGCCGTCAAAGGCATACCCATGCTGGTTTCGCTCAAACCCGACCAACGCCAATTTGAATCAGTCGTAACAGAACTGACCCGCGATTACGAATCGCAGATCTCGACTGAACGACTCAGCGAAATTTTCATCGGAAACAACCGAAACACTCGTGAGGCGTTGATGAGCTGCTACGACGAATTCGAGGCTAACCGAATGAAGCCAGTCGAGCCATAACTGCCTGCTGTGACTTGTTCTGAATTGCGGCGTAGTAATCGTACATATCGACCACTTTACTGCCTAGCTGTTGTTCGAACTGTTCCTGTGATTCTTTGGTCGCCAAGCCAACATTCGAAACACCCGACAAACCAATGTTTGAATTAAAAATATTAGTGGCGGCAGGGCCAAAAAAGTCCTCGTACTGCTGAGGCACCAAACCAACGATGCCGCATTCAATCAGCGCCTCAAAATCCAAGCCTGCGACTTCATCGGATGTAATCGCTGAATCGGCTATTTCAAACGTAAAGTACGCGAGGCCTTGTTGCCACAGCGCCTTTTGATCCGTCGGGAAACCGTCCAATGCTTTAGTCATCGTTTGGTAGTAGTGGTCAGCATAACTAGGATCGGATTCAGGCAGAGTCAAGTTTTGTTTGCCGATCGCGAACCGTCGTTCGAATTCTTGACGACCGACTGGAGTCAACGCCTGGAGTCTTTCTTCAAATTCGACAAACGTTTCTTGATACTCCGCTTCAACGAACGTGCCATCGACTTCGGGAAACTTGAGCACGACAGGTGGAGCCAGACAAGACGTCTGGCGCAAGATCACGTCAATTCCAACAGGGCCCTGCCAAACTGGAATCGTCTCAATCCCCTGCTCGACCATCCGTTGATGAGCCAGTGGCACGGAAGCGACTGAGGGCGTTAAGTGATTAAAAGCCAATGAGTTCGTGATCAAAACCTGAGCGGCGACTTTGTTGATCGTTCGCATCCGTTTGTATTCGTCTTGGCTAACCAACGCAGTTTCGGGACGCACGAATAACTCGACACACAGTTCCACAAACTGATCGACTTGTTGGTGGTTCCATCCGGCTTGTTGGCCAACTTCAATTAAGTCTAACAACGGTTGCGGAAATACATTGCGGCGATCAATGATTGATTGTACGAATGGCTGGTGCTCAGCCGCGATACAATCGATCGACAGCATCGAACAGAACAGGCGAAAACCGTTTTGCTGAATTTCCGATTCGTCGACCGGACGAAACGCCGTGCTCTGCACCGATACGTTTTCACGCAAGTCATAATAATTGACTGGCTGACAACCAATCAGCTCAAAAATCTCTCGAACCGTTTGTAGTTCGGCAGGGCTGGCGCAGCGAATCGCCGCGTGCATGATTTTCCCTAACCGTCGGGATTCGTCTTCGCCGGCAGCTTGGTTGATGGTTTGAGCTACGTCCATCATTTGCGCGTAAATCGGCATCGATTGCTGAAACTGATTTAGAATCTGAGCCACAATCCGGCCACGAATCTCTGCTTGAGTAACAGCGTGCCGAGTATCCACTCGCGTTACTTCGAACGTCGGTTCAGCAGGTGGGGCCGAAGCAACATGCTGTTCCCAATCGACCAGTTTGGCCTGATCGCGTGGGTTTCCCCGGTCTTGAATTCGTTTTTTTCGTAGGTCATTATCACAATGCAGGTACCAGATCTTGGGGACGACGCCAAATCTCTTTTCCAGCTGCCATGGCCATGTTGGATCACTAAGTTCTCGCGTGAAAGGTCCGACGATCACCACGTTGGTGTGAAGCAAATTTTCTGCGGCAACGTCAAACAAACTTTGATATACGGGGTCTCGAAAAACACCTTTGTACTGCGAGCTATCCCGATCCGCGGGGTCCATGCCAGCGGCTTGCAATCCCGCCCGGACAATTGGCTCGCTAACGGTATCGCTGTCCAGCAAAATCGCAGATTCGTCGTGTGCCAACTGTTTGGCAAAGGTGCTTTTGCCGGTACCGGCGGCTCCGGTGACGATGTGTATTTGATAGCGAGTGGCTGTCATCAGTGTGAACCCAAAGCAAGTGATCGGTTTCTTTGTGGTTGCATCATACCGTGTACAGCAATTGGAGCAAAACTAAATCGATCTGATTCTGATCGCAGGAGTCGGTTTCGTTGAATTTTAGCGGCCTTCGCTTTGCGCGGTTAGCAATTAGCGTTAGGTTGTAAACGCTTCGCCGACCGTCGAGACGACGACCAAGTTGCCGCCGCACTGCAAGGGACGTGGTTTCTCTTGACTAACTTTTATTCAACTGAGTGATCAATGTCACCACCTAAGCCAAACGACAACGAAGATTCTTCGTTAGTTGTCAGATTCTTTGGCGTGTTTCGCTATAGCAAGGAAGCCTTGAGGCTGGTGTGGACCACAGACAAACGCCTGACGTTTATTTTGGCAGCGCTAACGATTTTGGCCGGCGTGCTTCCTGGTGCAATTGCTTTCATCGGTAAACTGATCGTTGACGCAGTTGTATTGGCGGTCGAAACGGATTCAGCTGCGGACCGATGGCTGGTGATCAAGTGGATTGCCGTGGAAGCCGTGTTGGTCGTATTGATGGCGGCGATTCAACGAGCGTTGATGGTGTCGCAATCGTTGCTGCGAGCACTGCTTGGGCAGCGAGTGAATGTGATGATTTTGGAAAAAGCTCAAACGCTAGAGCTGTCGCATTTTGAAGATTCGGAGTTCTACGACAAAATGACCCGCGCACGGCGAGAAGCTTCGTCGCGGCCGTTGAGTTTGGTTAACCGAACGTTTGGATTGGTTCAGAACGGCATCACGTTATTGACTTACGGATGGTTGTTGGTGCAGTTTTCGTGGTTGGCGGTTGCTGGATTGGTGGTCGCGGCGTTGCCGGCATTTTTTGTGGAAACGTATTTTTCAGGGGCGGCATTTCGACTGTTCCGCTGGCAGGTTCCGGAAACCCGTAAACGCAATTATCTAGAGTGGCTGCTGGCACGTGAGGACTACGTCAAAGAAGTGAAGCTCTACGGCACCGGCGAACTATTTTTAGATCGGTATCGCGAGATCTTTGAAAAACTGTTCGCCGAAGACAAGTTGTTGACGTTAAAACGTGGCTTGTGGGGGTTCCTGCTCGGAGCCCTTAGCAGCCTCGCTTTTTATGGGGCCTATGCCTGGATCGGCTGGTCCGCTGCGATGGGGTGGATCACGTTGGGTGGCATGACAATGTATTTGATGATCTTTAAACAGGGTCAATCGTCGATCGCAGCGAGCCTAACAGCGATTGGCAAAATGTACGAAGACATTTTGTACTTGTCGAACTTGTATGAATTTTTGGATGAGAAAATTGACACCAACGATGGCATTGCCCTGTCTGGCCCCACCCCTGGCGATGGCGTTCGTTTTGAGGACGTATCATTCGTCTATCCGGGGCAGGCGATTCCGGCCGTTGATCAAATTAGCCTGCAATTACGACCAGGAGAAAAGCTGGCACTTGTCGGTGAAAATGGTTCAGGGAAAACGACCCTGATCAAATTGTTGACGCGCTTGTATACACCGACTAGCGGCCGCATTCTATTGGACGGGCGCGATCTTAACGAATGGCAATTGGATGCGTTGCGGCAACGGATCGGTGTCATTTTTCAAGACTTCGTGCGCTATCAATTGAAGGTCGGCGAAAACATCGGCGTCGGTGATGTGGCTCGTATCGAAAGCCGCGATCAACAACAAGCAGCAGCAGAAAAGGGAATGGCTCATCCGTTTATCGATTCAATGGACAGTGGGTACGATACGCAATTGGGCCGCTGGTTCAAGGACGGTCGAGAACTATCGGGCGGACAGTGGCAGAAGATTGCTTTGTCGCGAGCGTTCATGCGAACGCAAGCCGATATCTTGGTGCTTGACGAGCCCACATCGGCGATGGACGCAGAAGCCGAAGCTCGTATCTTTAATCACTTTCGCGAAGTGACTCAAAAACAGATGGCGATCTTGATCTCTCATCGTTTCTCTACCGTTCGGATGGCCGACCAGATTATCGTTTTGGACAAAGGCAAAGTAATCGAACGTGGTTCGCACGAAGAGTTGATCCAGCTCAACGGAAAATATGCTCACCTGTTTGCGATTCAAGCGAAAGGTTATCAGTAACGGACCACGGCCTCACGTTTGCCCGCAACGACAGCGGTACTACAAACTATTCGCTTCATGATTGACGAAGCGTTGGACCGGTTTAATTTCGAATGCCGATCAGTACGGGATCGTGATCGGAACTGCGAAACGGGTCGGCTTGGTAAAGCTGCTTAGGATTATATTCCATGTTGTAGTCCATTGATCGTGGTTCGTCCGAATTGATGTGCCAGGTCGCAATCCCAGTCACATCTGCGGCCAACGAATCCGTCGCAATCGCATGATCGAGACTACCGCTTTGTCCTCGGTAAACGTACGAGTAATCGCCGTTAGCTGTTGTCGTCTGGCCGGGCCTTTGAAACTGGTCATGCAGGTCTACTAACCCGTTGGCTCGCATTGCATCGATCGGGTCTTCTTGTCCGTAAGCGTTCAGGTCGCCGATCACCAATGCGCGGACATACGAATTATTGCGTTCTAATTGGTCAATGTAATTGCACACAGCCAACGATTGGGCACGCCGAGTCGCATTGTACGCGCCTTGGCCGTCGCCTTTATTTTTGTTGGCGATATTGGCGCTGCTCGCGCCACCCTTTGATTTGAAGTGGTTGACGATCACCGTAAACGGTTTACCGCCTTGCTTGGATTTAAAATTCTGAACGACTGGTGTTCGGGCACTAATAAATGCATCATCGATGATCATCGACACACCGCCAACTGGTTTGACGCGATCCGAACGGTAGATGATGCCGACACGAATAGCATCTTGGCCACCTGGAGAATTGCGAAATCCGACTGGCAGACCACAGCCGACAAAAACCTTTTTGCCTACTTTATTGTTGAGCGCCGCAACCAACCGGGCCTCGGCTTCTAAATTATTCTCAATCTCCATTAGCCCAACGACATCAGATCTTAGCGAGATGATCGCCGAAACCAACTTTGCTTCTTGCCTTACAAGTTCAGCCTCGGAGTCAGCACCACGTGCTTGATTACGCCCGTTATCAATGGTTGTAAAATAGTTGAGTACATTGAAACTGGATACGGTAACATCGGCGTTACCGACATCGGGGCGATTCGGACGCTTTGCAGGTGTCCAGCGAAGTGGTTTGTCAGGCACCAACAACAATACCGAGCCAGCTTTCACCAGTTTTCCTGAAACTCCGTTGATCGTGGATCCAATGCGAACTGATGGGAGGGTTTTACCGAGTTCGGGGAATAGAATCGGCGGAAAGATGTTCTGTTCGGCTGAACCGTCGTCGATAATGATCGTTGCTTTGTCGTTGAATTTCTGGGACTTGATCACATTCGCTACGTTGGTGCCACCTTCAAACGACGTCCCGACAGGATCGGCGTCGTTCGGGTCGACCTTGCTGGTCGGAACAAACAGGCGAGATCGGGCGACTTTGATTTGACCTCGACGAGCCAAATCGTAAGTGTCTACGATTACCAAGTTGCCCGTGATGGTTACGTTTTTGCCTACGAGTGAAGACCAAGCAACAGCACCGAGTTCACCGCTAATGACTTCAGATCTACTTTGGGAATTGGGCCTAACTCCAACTGCTGGTGAAACAATTTTAGTGGGTGTGTTTACTGTAGAATCACCGTCATCATGAACGGTCGCACCGCATATATGCTGGCCTGGCAGTGAGAATACAAACAATGCGAAATACGTAGCTAAGATTGTGTTGATATTGGGCTGCATCGTTTAGTAGTTCTCTGCTTCGGCTAGATTGGCTGCTTTTATAAGGTCCACATCATAAAGGAACCTCGCAAACTTGAGCAGTGGTTGCAAGACGTTGGTGCAAGCATTCCGCAGCGAGTTGAAAATCCCTAGCTCAATGTTCGCTCATCCAATGTAGCTAGATTCACCAGAATTCAGGCCTCTGCTCGCTAGTTGAAACCAGAAACGCTGCGGGTTACTCAGGCTTTCCTATCGCGAAAATACCATCCCGGTAACGCGAGCAAAAACACGTAGAGTGCCACAGCAACGTAGCCTTGCGGTTTGTGGATGACGACGTAGCCACCAAACTCCGACATGTCGGGGGAAAATCCGTCAGCACGTTTCATCGCTCGCCGTAGGGTTTCAGGATCAATATCAGCGCTGGCGTGATAAGTCGCACCATCGAGCGTTACGAGGTTTTTGAACGGTAACGTCTTAGAGAAAAGCGTTTCTTTCTGACCGCAATGACAGACTTTTTGGCTACGATAGGTTGCGACGGCCGCTTCGATCGAAACACCTTCTGGTTTCATCCAGTTAACGGGGTGCTCTGAGTCTTCGACTATCACAATGGTCGATGCGGTTCCATCGACTGCATCGCCAAGCGTACGACTTTCACTGCCAT